>NZ_JARGEE010000242.1:0-14148 GCF_033794485.1 Streptomyces sp. MB09-02B | reverse complement strand
GACGTCGACGATGTTCTCGACGTAGTACGGGTTGACGTACAGGATCCGTCCACCCGGTCGGCCGCGTCCACCCCGCGACCGGCGAACGGATCCGGTACGTCAACCCGTACTAAGTCGAGAACATCGTCGACGACACCCACGCCGACCCCAACCGCTCCCCGGCCAGCGCGACCAGGAAGTTCTGCACCCCGGCCCCGGCGGCGACGACGAACATCTCCCGCTCGGCCGCGTCCCGCCGCGCGTCCCCGTACTCGTGCGACCCGTCCATCACCAGACACGGCACCACCAGATACGGCGCGTTGCGCAGCACATCCCCCCGCCGCACCCGCTTCGCGATGGATTCCTCGCTCTTGCCGTCCCGCCGCAGATCCGCGACCCACGCGTCCCGCATGGCGTCGAGCAGCCGCACCCGCGACTCCTCGGACTCCAGCAGCACGAACCGCCACGGCGTGGTGTGGTGCGGTGCCGGCGCGGTCACGGCCGCGGCCACGGCCCGCCGCACCGCCCCGGGGTCGACCGGCTCGTCCGTGAACGCCCGGACCGTACGCCGCTGGGTCACCGCCAGTCGTACGGCCTCGGAGGTGCCGAGCCGGAACATGTCGTCCGCCGCGCCCCGTACGAGCCCCCGGGTGCCCTCGCCGGCGTCCTCGGCCACCACCTGCCCGAGCCCCCGGACGACGGCGACGGGCAGCCCGGCGGCCTTGCCCTTCACCAGGTCACCGGCGCCGGCCAGCTCGTCGGCGGTGGCGACGACGGTCGCGCTGAGCGGATTTCCGTGCGCGTCGGTGCCGCCGCGCAGGTCGTCGAGGACCCGCACACCGGCCGCACCGATGGCGACGTCCGTCAGCCCACTGCGCCAGGGTCGCCCGAACGTGTCGGTGACCAGGACCCCGACCTCGACGCCGAGCGCGTCCCTGAGGCCGTCCCGGATCGCCCGCGCGGAGGTGTCGGGGTCCTCGGGCAGCAACAGCACGGTCCCGGGAGGAGTGTTGGAGGCGTCGACCCCGGCGGCGGCCATGACGAGCCCCTGCCGGTTCTCCACGATCCGCAGCGGCCCGCGCCGGGCCACGACCCGCACGGTCTCGGCGTCGATGGCGGCCTCCCGGTCGACCGCCTCGACCAGCCGTCCCTCCGCCTTGGACACGATCTTGGAGGTGACGAGCACCACGTCCCCGTCGGCCAGTCCCGGTTCGGCGGCGGCGATCAGCTTGGCCAGATCGTCCCCCTGCTGGACCTCGGGGATCCCCGTCGGCGCCCAGACCCGGTAGGCGGGACCGGGTAGACCGTCCCCACCCGAAGCCGTGCCCGACGCACCCCGAACGTCCCGCGCACCCTGTGACTCCCTCGTACCGACGGAGTCCCGCGTACCGCTCACGCCCCCCGCACCTCCTCCGCCAGCGCCAGCGCCGCACGCGCCATCTCCGCCGTCGCGTCCACGTCGGTCATCATCAGCGGCACGGCCCGGCACCGGATCCCGGCGCTCTCGACCCGCTCGACGACGCCCGCGTCGACCGTGTCGACGAGCCAGCCGTCCAGCAGCCCGGAGCCGTAGTGCTCGGCGACGGCGGCGGCCGTGGACTCGACGCCGACGGCGGCGAGGACCTTGTCGGCCATCCCGCGCACGGGCGCGTCCCCGACGATGGGGGAGAGGCCGACGACGGGCACCCCGGCCTCGGCGATCGCCTCCCGGATGCCGGGCACGGCGAGGATGGTGCCGACGGAGACGACGGGGTTCGACGGCGGGAAGAGGATCACGTCCGCCTCGGCGATCGCCTCCAGGACCCCGGGCGCCGGCTTCGCCTGCTCGGCGCCGACCGGCACGATCGCCTCGGCCGGCACGGAGGCCCGCAGCCGCACCCAGTACTCCTGGAAGTGGATCGCCCTGCGCTCGCCGTCCTGCTCGACGGCGACATGGGTCTCGACCCGGTCGTCGGTCATCGGGATGAGCCGCACCCCCGGCTTCCACCGGTCGCACAGGGCCTCGGTGACGGCGCTCAGCGGATATCCGGCACTGATCATCTGGGTCCGCACGATGTGCGTGGCGAAGTCCCGGTCGCCGAGCCCGAACCACTCGGGTCCGACGCCGTACGCCGCGAGCTCCTCCTTGAGGTGGAAGGTCTCGTCGGCCCGGCCCCAGCCCTGCTCCTCGTTGATGCCGTCGCCGAGGGTGTACATCACCGTGTCGAGGTCCGGGCAGACCTTCAGCCCGAAGAGGTGGATGTCGTCCCCGGTGTTGCCGATGACCGTGATGTCGGCGTCCGGCACGGCCCGCTTCAGACCGCGCAGGAACCGGGCACCACCGATGCCGCCTGCCAGAACCACAATGCGCATGGCACTCAGTCTCGCAGGCGGGTACGACAGCGGGTCGCCCGGCCGCGATCACGGCCGGTTTCGCATCCCGGGGCGGGCGGCGGGCCGGCGGGGCCCGGTGCCCGGCTCAGACCGCGGCGGTCGCCGCCCCCGCTGCGCAGGCCTTCGTGTGCATCGGCATGTCCGTCAGGCCGGGGTAGTAGACGTGCAGGCTGACGGCCGGTTCCAGCGTGTCGTTGACGACCTCGTGCGTGTAGCCCGGCGCGAACACCCTCCCCCACTCTCGGCTTCGCTCGAGCGGGGGGACCCCCAGCGCGCCCGCGCCGAGCACGCGCGTGCCCCGGTCGGTGCGCTCGGTGAGCGTGCCGTCGAGCACCGTCAGTACGCCGGAGGAGCCCCCGTGGTCGTGCAGCCCGGTGCCCTGCCCCGGCAGCCAGGACAGCAGCCAGACCTCGTACCCGGGCCCGGTCCGCAGCCGGTGGTACCAGCGGGTGGTCGCGTCGTACTCGACGAGGTGCTCCCACAGAGAGCGGTCGTCGGCGAGGGAGCGGGCCAGTCCGGCGAACTCGGCCACGGTGACGGGGTGTTGGCGCGGCGCCTGGAGGAGGTGCGGTACTTCGAGAAGGTCGCCGGCGATCTGGAGGTCGCTGTCGCTGTTCATGAAGAGAGGTGGTCCTCGACGATGAGTGCGTGGGGAAGGGCTGGGTTTCGCGTGTGGGAACAGCAGCCGAGCCGGGACGGGCTCAGTGGCAGCCGGAGCGGGGAAGGCTCAACAGCTGGGACAGCAACAGCAACAGCTACAGCGGCAGCGGGCAGCACCGTGGGACCCGGCGGTCCGGGTCGCGGTGAGTGCCAAGTGCGCGAGCATGCCCACAAGCACAGCGGTTCACACCTCCGCTGTCAACTTCGCGTCCGGTATGTGGATGCCTGTTCACCTCTTTCGGTACATCCGCGCGGCGAAAGGTTTGTGCCGGCGGAGTCGGGGACACATGGCGCACAACCCGGAACGAGCGAGTCGGACCGGGCCGGAACGAGATCGAACTCCTGGGCGTCTTTCCTTGTAAGGAAGGGTGATCCGGTGAGAACTCCCCTCTGCGGCCGCGCTGCTGTCAGGGTTTATGCCGATTTGAACACTTTCCGCATAGCCTTGGTTCCGCAGAGTGAATAAGGGGCTCAATAGCAGATCTCGGCTTGACTCGCCCGTAGCAGCACACTTGTAATTTCACTCGTGTCGTTCAGCCGATATCGGTAACGGCCGCACGACGGGGACGCGAAAGACGGACGAGGGGCGCACATGACCGAGCTCGTGCAGCAACTGCTGGTCGACGACGCGGACGAGGAACTCGGCTGGCAGGAGCGCGCGCTCTGCGCCCAGACCGATCCCGAGTCCTTCTTCCCCGAGAAGGGCGGCTCGACCCGCGAGGCGAAGAAGGTCTGCCTCGCCTGCGAGGTCCGCTCCGAGTGCCTCGAATACGCCCTCGCGAACGACGAGCGGTTCGGGATCTGGGGCGGCCTGTCGGAGCGCGAGCGCCGCCGCCTCAAGAAGGCCGCCGTCTGACCCGTCCCGGAGCACCCGACCCGTCCCGGGAACAGTCGAACAGCAACAACCGAACATGTCCGGCCCGTCGCGCGTGGGTTGTCCACAGGCGGCGGGCCGCCGTGCTGCTCAGCCGTTAGTGTGGGCCCTCGTCCGAGACGTCCCGCTGTCCCCGCCGGACACAGACGTCCACCGCAGTCCATCGAACCGGGGCCCGTACCTCGATGTCCGTGCACAGCCACACCGCAGCCCACCACGACGCTGCCACTCCCGAGTTCCCACGTCACGTGGTGACCGCGGTCCTCGTCGCGCACGACGGCGCCCGCTGGCTGCCCGACGCGCTCGCCGGGCTGCTCGGCCAGGAGCGCCCCGTGCAGAGCGCCATGGCGGCCGACACCGGCAGCGCGGACGACTCCGCGCGGCTCCTCTCCGACGCCCTCGGCGAGGACCGTGTCCTGCACCTCGCCCGCCGTACCGGCTTCGGCCAGGCCGTCGAGGAGGCCAACCGCACCGCGGGCGTCCTCACCCAGGACGACCTCGCCTACCTCCGCCGCCCCAGCGGCTGGGACCCGGTCACCCGCAGCTGGCGCGACGACGCGTACGACATGCCGGAGCTCCCGCACGGAGAGCCGGTCCAGTGGCTGTGGCTGCTGCACGACGACTGCGCCCCCGAACCCGACGCCCTGGCCCAGCTGCTGCGGGTCGTGGAGAACGAACGCGAGCTGGGCCGCGACGACGTCGCCGTCGTCGGCCCGAAGCTGCGCGGCTGGTACGACCGCCGTCAGCTCCTGGAGGTCGGCGTCACCATCGCCCCCTCCGGCCGCCGCTGGACCGGCCTGGACCGCCGCGAGCAGGACCAGGGACAGCACGACCACGTCAAGCCCAGCCTCGCCGTGTCCACCGCCGGCATGCTGATCCGCCGCGACGTCTTCGAGGAGCTGGGCGGCTTCGACCGCCGACTGCCCCTCATGCGGGACGACGTCGACCTGTGCTGGCGCGCCACCGACGCCGGACACCGCGTCCTCGTCGCCCCCGAAGCCGTCGTCCGGCACGCCGAGGCCTCCGCGCGCGAGCGCCGCACCGTCGACTGCGTGGGCCGCAGCGCCGCCTCGCCGCACATGGTCGACAAGGCGGGCGCCGTCTACACCCTCCTCGTCAACTCCCGTACGGCACTGCTCCCCTGGGTGCTGCTGCGCATCGTCCTCGGCACCCTGCTCAGGATCGTCGCGTACCTCGTCGGCAAGGTCCCCGGACAGGCCGTCGACGAGGTCCGGGGCCTGCTGAGCGTGCTGCTGCGGCCCGAGCGGATCATCGCGGGGCGGCGCAGAAGAGGCCGCTCGCAGCTGGACAAGGGCGAGCTGCGACCGCTGTTCCCGCCGCCCGGGGCGACCGTCCGGGCCACCGTCGAACAGGTGGCCGGTGATCTGTTCGGCCGTTCCGACGCCGAGACCTCCCCGGCCGGACGGCACGGCGGCGCGATCGAGTCGGGCCCCGGCGACGACGACGCCGAGTTCCTCCAGGTCGAGCAGTTCGCCCGGCTCAAGCGCATCGCACGCGCCCCCGGCCCCGTGCTCTTCGCCCTCCTGCTGCTCGCCTCGCTCGTCGCCTGCCGTGAACTGCTCGGCGGCGGCGCGCTGGCCGGCGGCACCCTGCTGCCCGCGCCGGCGGACTCCGCCGAGCTCTGGTCGCGCTACCTGGACGCCTGGCACCCGGTCGGCGCGGGCGGTGCCGAGGCCGCCCCGCCGTACCTGGCCATCGTGGCCATGCTCGCCTCGCTGCTGTTCGGCTCCACCGGACTCGCGGTCACCGTGCTCCTCGTGGCCTCCGTGCCGCTGGCCGGCTTCACCGCGTACTTCGCCTCCCGCCCCCTGGTCCAGTCCCGGCTGCTGCGCGCCTGGGCCGCGATCGTGTACGCCTTCCTGCCCGCCGTCACCGGCGCGCTCGCGACCGGGCGCCTGGGCACCGCGGTCCTCGCGATCCTGCTGCCCCTGACCGCCCGCGCGGGCGCCGCGGCGTCCGGGCTCACGAACAGCTCGGGGGCGCGCGGCAGTTGGCGCGCCACCTGGGCGTACGCGCTGCTGCTGACGATCACCACCGCGTTCACCCCGATCGTGTGGCCCATCGCGCTGCTTCTCGGCCTCGGGCTCCTCGTGGTGCGCCGCCGCGAGATCACCGCCTACGGCCCGCGCTTCCTCGCCCAGCTGGGCACCCCGCTGCTGGTCCTCGTCCCCTGGTCGCTGACGCTGCTGCCGTTCGGCTTCTTCGAGGAGGCCGGCCTGGAGTACGGCTCCGGCACGGCCTCGGCGACCGACCTGCTCGGCATCAGCCCCGGTGGACCCGGCACGGTCGGCGGACTGACGCTCATCGGTGTCGTCCTGGCGGCGCTGGCCGCCCTGCTGCGTGCGGAACGGCAGCGGGCCATCCGGACCGCCTGGACGGCAGCCCTGGTGGCCCTCGTCCTCGCGGTCCTCTCCAACGGCTCCACCTGGGCCGGCCCCGCGACCCTCGTCTACGGCCTCGCCCTCCTCGCCGCCGCCACCCTGGGCGCCGACGGCGCCCGCCACCGCGTGGCCGAGCAGAGCTTCGGCTGGCGCCAGCCGGTGGCCGTGCTCATCGCGCTCGCCGCCGCCGTCGGCCCGCTGCTGGCCGCCGCGGGATGGGTGCTCGGCGGCGCCGACGGCCCCCTGGAGCGCCGCGACCCCGTCCAGGTGCCCGCGTTCGTCGCCGAGGAGAGCGGCACCCGTGACCAGGCTCGCACCCTGGTCCTCGACAGCGACTCCACCGCCGAGGTCGGCTACACCCTGGTCCGCGGTTCCGGCGTCCGCCTCGGCGACGCCGAACTCACCGCCGGCGCCGGGGAGAACGAGCAGCTCGACAAGGTCGTCGCCAACCTCGTGGCGGGCTCCGGAGCCGACCAGACCGACGAACTCGGCGGCTTCGCCGTGCGCTACGTCCTGGTCCGGCCGGGCTCGCCCCGCGAGGTCAGCCGTGTCCTGGACGCCACGCCCGGCCTGAGCAGGCTCAGCCAGCAGGACGGCAGCGCCCTGTGGCGGGTGGACCGCCAGGTCGCCCGCGCCACCATCGAGGCCTCCTCCGGCGACCCGAAGGCCGTCGCCGCGGGCCCCGTCGACGTGCACACCACCATTCCGGCCGGCGGCTCCGGCCGGGTCCTGCGTCTCGCCGACACCGCCGACGAGTCCTGGACGGCCACCCTCGACGGCAAGTCCCTCACCCCGACCACGGTCGACGGCTGGGCCCAGGGCTTCCAACTGCCCGTCGACGGCGGCAGGCTGGACGTCACCTTCGACGCCCCGTTCACCCACACCGGCTGGCTGTGGGCCCAGGGCTCGCTCGCCGTCGTCCTCGTGGTCCTCGCCCTGCCCGGCCGCCGCCGGGACGTCGACGACGACCTCCCCGACGAGCCCGTCGCCGTGCCCGCCCAGGACGTCACCGGCGACGGCCGCCGCGCCCGCCGACTGCGCGCCCAGGCGGAGGCCGAGGCCGAACAGACCGCCGACGCCGGCCTGCCGTCCCCCGCGCAGGAGGAGGCCCCCGTCGCACAGCAGCAGACGTACGGGGAGTGGGCGACCGCGGACCGGGCGGGCGCCGAGTACGGCCACTACGACCAGGCCTACCAGGGCGGACAGCAGTACCCGGCGGGCACCTACGACCAGCAGCACTACCAGGCCGACCCCTACCAGGGCGCCCAGTACGACCCGTACGCCACCTACGGCGGCAACACGGCCTCGTACGACCAGACGTACGCCCAGGGCTACGACGCGACGTACGACCCGTCGCACGGCACCGGCGTCGACCCCGAGCGCCCCGACGGGAGCCAGCAGTGAACCGCCAGACCCTGTCCCTGATCGCCGGCGCGACCGCCCTCGCCGCCGTCACCGGCTTCGCCACACTCTCCGCGCCCGACGCCTCCGGCGGCGACACCACGGCGAAGGCGGCCGCCCAACTGCCCGTGCAGCGCACGAGTCTGCTCTGCCCCCAGCCGAGCACCTCGGACGTCGCGGAGACGGCGTACACCGCCTTCACCCCTGCCACCGAGGGCACCGGCGGCGAGGGCGGCGCGGAGCTCGTCGCGGCGGGCGGGGGATCGACAGCCCCCGGCACGGGCGGTGAGGACGACAAGGACGACAAGGGCGGTGAGGGCGACAAGGGCGACGACAGCGGCAAGAACAAGGCCGCCAAGCCGGTCCTCGAGGTCAAGGAGCCCGGCAAGCCTGTCGCGGACAGCACCGACGGCGGTGACTCGCCCGCGCTGATCGGCACGGCCGAGGGGAAGTTCGCACCCGGCTGGACGGTCCAGGAGACGACCGAGGTCGCCGCCGGCACCGGTCGCGGTCTGCTCGGCGTCAACTGCGCCGCCCCCGACACGGAGTTCTGGTTCCCGGGCGCGAGCACGGCCGCGGGCCGCACCGACTACGTCCACCTCGTCAACCCGGACGACTCGGCGGCCGTCGTCGACATCGAGCTCTTCGGCAAGGACGGCGCCCTGAAGTCGACGGTGGGCGACGGCATCACGGTGCAGCCCCGTTCCGCCGAGCCGGTCCTGCTGTCGACGCTCGCCACGGCGAAGCAGGCCGACCTGACGGTCCACGTCAACGTCCGCAGCGGCAGGGTCGCCGCAGCGGTCCAGGCCCTCGACGACAAGCAGGGCGGCGACTGGCTGTCCGCCGCGGCCGACCCGGCCGGCAGCCTCGTCCTGCCCGGCATCCCGAAGGACGCCACCTCCGTCACCCTCGTCGCCTTCACCCCCGGTGAGAGCGACGCCGACCTCAAGCTCCGCCTCGCCTCGCCCAACGGCCCGATCACCCCGGCCGGCAACGAGACGCTGCATGTCAAGGGCGGCATGACCGCCACCGCCGACCTGGGCGACATCACGCGCGGCGAGCCCGGCTCGCTCATCCTCACCCCCACCGGCGACTCGGTCCCGGTGGTGGCCGCGCTGCGCGTCGTCCGGGGCAAGGGCGCGAACCAGGAGACGGCGTTCATCCCGGCGACCCGCCCGGTCGGCGCGCGCGCCACGGTCGCCGACAACCGCGCCAAGGGCACGACCCTGGCCCTCACCGCGCCCACCGGCGCGGCCAAGGTCAAGATCACCGCGTCCGCGGGCAGTGGGGGCGGTGAGGCCACGACGAAGACCTTCACGATCAAGGCCGGTACGACCCAGCACGTGGAGATGCCCGCCCCGAGCGGCCTCAAGGGCGCCTACGCGCTCACCGTGGAGTCCACGTCAGGCGGCCCCGTCTACGCTTCCCGCACCCTCGAAGCCAAGCTCGACGGCGTCCCCGCCTTCACGATCCAAACCCTCCCGAACGACCGGAGCACGGTGGCCGTTCCGGAGGCCCGCGAGGATCTGTCGATCATGCAGCGTTAGCGGGCGCGGCTGCGCGGGGGTCGCTCGCACGCGAAAAGGCTGGGGCGAAGCCCCGTCTTTTCAGGGGGGCGGGGAACTGCGCGAGAACCCCCACCGGGCGGACGTCTGGGGGTCGAAGGGGCGCAGCCCCTTGAGGATGGGACGGGTAGGGGCGGCGGGGGCGAAGACCCTCCGAGGCGCCCCCCCCTCGTCAGTCCTCCCCGTACCGGGGATCCACAGTCTCCGGATTCAACCCCAACAACTCGGCCACCTGCTCCACCACGACCTCATGCACCAGCGCGGCCCGCTCATCCCGCCCCTTGGTACGAATCTCCACCGGCCGCCGATAGACGACCACCCGCGCCGGCCGCCCCTCCCGCGCCACCACGATCCCCCCGAGCGGCACCGCCTCGTCGTTCCACGCCCCGTCCGACGGCCCGTCGAGCCGCGGCACCTCCAGCACGAGGAAGTCGATGTCCGCCAACTGCGGCCACCGCCGCTCCAGCCGCTCCACGGAGTCCTGCACGAGATCCGCGAACACGTCCGCACGACTCGCCGCGAGCGGCACCTGAGGCGGCGCGATGGGCCCGCGCATCCCCCTGCCGTGCCGATCTCGGCGGCGGGGCCCGGGTGCGGAGGCGGCGCGGGGCGGTACGAGGTCGTCCATCACCTGTGAAGCGTAGTCCCCGCGAGGTCCGCCCGCCCGGCTCCACACTCCCGGCCGCGTCCCCGCCCCGGCACCGCTGACCTGGCATGTCCAACCGGCTCGCCGTGCGGCGGTGTCCCGGCGCGCCGTACGGCATGTCGCGGGATGACCATTCCAGCCAAGGTTGGGCTCGTTTCCGTATCTCCACGAGACCGGCGAACTCGCGCTAATTAACCTGGTTTGCACCGAAAATTGATCACGTTCGGCATTGTTCGGCATGTCGGACGCGGGGTTACTCGCAGGTCAACGCAGTGGGTCCGGAGGGGCGTGTGGGGCGTCTCACAGCACGACACGGGGGAGTGACCTGGTGCAGAGTCGTCGCGGCCCGCTCAAGAGTGCGGTACCGTCCAACGTCGTGAGCCCTGTACGTCGCTGTTCGCGCACCGCTTGCGGCCGCCCCGCCGTCGCGACGCTGACGTACGTCTACGCCGACTCGACCGCGGTCCTCGGCCCCCTCGCCACCTACGCCGAACCCCACTGCTACGACCTGTGCGCCGAGCACTCCGAGCGCCTCACCGCGCCGCGCGGCTGGGAGGTCGTACGGCTGTTGGACGCCTCCGCCCCCGCACGCCCCAGCGGTGACGACCTGGAGGCGCTCGCCAACGCCGTGCGTGAGGCCGCCCGCCCGCAGCAGCGCGCGGCCGAGGCTGGTGGCGGCGCCCGTACGGCAGACCCGGTGGAGGTCGCCCGTCGCGGTCATCTCCGGGTGCTGCGCTCGCCGGACAACTGAGTAGGCGCTCCCGGCGGCCGACCCATCGAGGGTGGACCCTTCGGCGGACGAACTCCCCGCGGACCTAGAGAAGTGAAGCCCTGCGAGGGGCCGTTGACGCCCATGTCGCCCCCGATCTCGTCGTGGCTGTTTCCGTTCGCACCGTTCCGCTCGCCGCCCCGCGCCCGTTGACGTCTCGTCGGTGCGGACGCGATCATTCCGGGTGCCCGTGCCGTGAGAAACCGCTTCCGCATCGCGGAATCCGGGGAGGCTCCCGTGTACGTCCAGCAACTGGAACCCGTGGCCGGTTCACTCGGCCTGTCCGCCCTCGTCGCGACCCTGCCCCTCGTCACCGTCCTGGTATTGCTCGGGGGTGTGCGACTCAAAGCCCATCTGGCAGGCCTGATCGGCCTCCTGACGGCCGTTCTGGTCGCCTGGCCAGCCTTCCGCATGCCGCTCGGCCAGACGCTCTCCAGCGCCGCCCAGGGGGCCGCCTTCGGCCTCTTCCCGATCATGTGGATCGTCGTCAACGCCCTCTGGGTGTACCGAATGACCGTCCACACCCGGCACTTCGACATCCTGCGCCGCTCTTTCGGACGGCTCTCGGACGACCCGCGCATCCAGGCGCTCGTCGTCGCGTTCTGTTTCGGCGCGCTCCTGGAAGCCCTCGCCGGTTTCGGCGCGCCGGTCGCCATCTGCTCCGTCATGCTCGTCGCGCTCGGCTTCGAGCCGGTGAAGGCCGCCGTGGTCGCCCTGGTCGCCAACACCGCGCCCGTCGCCTTCGGCGCCATGGGCACCCCGGTCGTCACCCTCGCCCAGGTCACCGAACTGCCCCTGGACACCGTCGCGTCCGTGGTCGGCCGCCAGACACCGCTGCTCGCCCTGGTGGTGCCCCTGGTCCTGGTCTGGCTCGTCGACGGGCGGCGCGGGCTGCGCGAGACCTGGATGCCCGCCCTCGCGTGCGGACTCGCCTTCGCCGCCGCCCAGTTCGCCGCCTCCAACTACGTCTCCGCGCAACTCGCCGACATCGGCGCCGCCCTGCTCGGCGCGGGCGCCCTCGTCGCCGTACCGCAGGCTCGCAGGCCCGCCGCCGAACCCGTACGCGCCGCCGTCCTGACCGGCGTACACAGCGAGGACCTCGACGAGCAGGACCCGCCCCGCGAAGTCCTGCGCGCCTACGCCCCCTACGCGCTGATCGTCGTGATCTTCTCCGTCGCCCAGATCCCCGTGGTGAAGGACTGGCTGGCCGGGGCGACGCAGGCGTACGACTGGCCCTTCCTCGACGTCGCGGGCCCGGACGGCGACCCTGTGGGCGGCAACGTCTTCACCTGGCCGATCGTGTCCACCGGCGGCACGCTGGTGCTGCTCGCCGGTGCCCTCACGGCCGTGGTGCTGGGGGTCCACGCGCGCGTGGCGGTCAGGGAGTGGGCGGCGACGGTCCACGAACTGCGGTTCGCGATCCTCACCGTGACGTCCGTGCTCGCCCTCGCCCACGTCATGAACCTCTCCGGACAGGCCGCCACCATCGGCCACTTCGTGGCGGCGGCCGGCGCGGGACTCGCCTTCCTCTCGCCCGTGCTCGGCTGGTTCGGCGTCGCGGTCACCGGCTCGGACACCTCCGCCAACGCCCTGTTCGGCGCCCTCCAGGTGAGCGCGGCCCGCGAGTCGGGCCTGTCGCCGGAACTGCTCGCCGCCGCCAACAGCTCCGGCGGGGTCCTCGGCAAGATGATCTCCCCGCAGAACCTCACCATCGCCTGCGCCGCCGTCGGCCTCGCCGGGCGCGAGGGCGACCTGCTGCGCAAGGTGCTGCCGTGGAGCCTCGGCCTGTTGCTGGTGATGTGTCTGATCGTGGTGGGGCAGAGCAGGCCCGCACTGGAATGGATGCTTCCCTGAGGGCCGCCGGCCGGACCGGTGCGGTCCCGGGCGGCCACCCGGAGGTCCGGCCGTCGGCTGTCGGTCCGCCCGGGTAGTTTGGGGTGATCCGGTGGGGACTTCAGGAGGGTGTGGCCGTGGCGGCTGATCTGTCGACGATCGTGAAGGCGTACGACGTACGCGGGGTGGTCCCGGACCAGTGGGACGAGCCCCTGGCCGAGCTCTTCGGGGCGGCCTTCGCACAGGTGACCGGCGCGGACGCCCTCGTGATCGGCCACGACATGCGGCCCTCCTCGCCCGGCCTGTCCCGCGCCTTCGCGCGCGGGGCGGCGGCGCTCGGCGTGGACGTCACCGAGATCGGCCTCTGCTCCACGGACCAGCTCTACTACGCGTCGGGCGCGCTGAACCTGCCCGGCGCGATGTTCACCGCCTCCCACAACCCCGCCCAGTACAACGGCATCAAGCTGTGCCGCGCCGGCGCCGCCCCCGTCGGCCAGGACACCGGCCTCGCCGAGATCCGCGAGCTGGTCGAGGCCTGGAGCGAGTCGGGAGCCCCGGCACCTGCCGCCGCACCGGGAACGATCACCCGTCGGGACACGTTGGAGGACTACGCGGCACACCTGCGCGGCCTCGTCGACCTGACCTCCGTCCGCCCCCTGAAGGTCGTCGTCGACTCGGGCAACGGCATGGGCGGCCACACCGTCCCCACCGTCTTCGCGGGCCTGCCGCTGGACCTGGTCCCGATGTACTTCGAGCTGGACGGCACGTTCCCGAACCACGAGGCCAACCCTCTCGACCCGGCGAACATCGTCGACCTCCAGAAGCGCGTCCGCGAGGAGGGCGCCGACCTCGGCATCGCCTTCGACGGCGACGCCGACCGGTGCTTCGTCGTCGACGAGCGGGGCGACGCCGTCTCACCCTCCGCGATCACCGCCCTGGTCGCCTCCCGCGAACTCGCCAAGCACGGCGGCAAGGGCACGGTCATCCACAACCTCATCACCTCCTGGTCCGTCCCGGAGGTGGTGCGCGAGAACGGCGGCACGCCGGTGCGCACCCGTGTCGGCCACTCCTTCATCAAGGCCGAGATGGCGAGGTCGGGCGCCATCTTCGGCGGTGAGCACTCGGCCCACTACTACTTCGCGGACTTCTGGAACGCCGACACGGGCATGCTGGCCGCCCTCCACGTCCTCGCCGCCCTCGGCGGCCAGGACGGCCCCCTCTCCGGCCTCCTCGCCCAGTACGACCGCTACGCCGGCTCCGGCGAGATCAACTCCACGGTCGCCGACCAGTCGGACCGCCTGGCCGCGATCCGCTCCGCCTACGAGGACCGCGAGGACACCACCCTCGACGACCTCGACGGCCTCACGGTCTCCACCACCGACTGGTGGTTCAACGTCCGCCCCTCCAACACGGAACCCCTGCTGAGACTGAACGCGGAGGCGAGGGACGAGACGACGATGGCGAAGGTGAGGGACGAGGTATTGGCGATCATCAGGGCCTGAGCCCTGAAAAAGCACGGGGCGCAGCCCCTGCTTTTTCCAGGGGCGCGGGGAACTGCGCGACCAGCCCCCACCGGGCGGACGTGTGGGGGTCGAAGGGGCGCAGCCCCTGGGGACGGGAAGGGCAGGGTCGGCGGGGGCGCGAAC
>NZ_JARGEE010000241.1:0-14229 GCF_033794485.1 Streptomyces sp. MB09-02B | reverse complement strand
GATCAGGAGGCCACGGAGGACGGCTGGGGGCGGACGGCAAGGGGGGTGAGGGTGGTCTCGCGGGCCACCAGGCAGTCTTCGAGGAAGGCGAGCGCGCGCAGATGGTAGGCGCGGGCGGCCCGTCCGAGGCTGATGTTGTGTCCGGCCCCCGGTTGACGCTCGACGCTCACCTGCGGCGCGGCCGTGAAGTGCGCGACCAGGTCGGTGAGGGCCTCGTCGTCATCGCGCCACCAGGCCTCGTGCTCGGCGAAGGTCAGCCGTACCGGCACGCGGACGCGGGGCGCCGTGGAGCGGAAGAGCAGGGGCCAGCGGGCCAGCTCGGCCCGCTCCAGGGCGGGCACGGGCTCGACGATCGAGCCGCTCTCCCGGAAGGTGCCCGAGGGATAGAGCCGCAGCGGGCCCCAACTCCTGCGCAGTTGACCGGCCTTGGGGACGGTGGGCAGTTCGTCCGGCTCGACGGCGTACAGATGGCCGCACCCGGAGATGTCGATCCCGAGCAGGTGCGGCAGGCCGGGGTCGGCAGCGGCGGCGGTGAGGGCCACCTTGCCGCCGTAGGAGTGGGCGAGCAGGAACAGGCCGGCGCCCGTGTCGTGGCGGGAGGTGAAGTCGCGCAGCGCGGCGCGCAGCGACACGGCCTGGTCCGCCAGGCCCTGCCCCTGGGGCAGCCGGGCGGCGGAGTGCCGGTAGCCCGGCCGGTCCACGGCCAGGACCGTGTGGCCGAGGCTCGCCCCCAGCGTCAGCAGCGACTGCTGGGGGTGGGCCCGGCAGTCGAAGTAGCCCGCGTTCATTCCGCCGCCGTGCACCGCGACCACGACGGCGCGCGGGCAGCCGCCGGGCGGCTCGGCGAGCAGCGCGGAGAGCGGCAGCCCGGCCGCGTCCAGGGTGATCCGGCGTACCCCGTGCGTGGACTCGTGGGCCGGTCCGGTCATGGTCGCTCTCCTCCGGGGCCTCGGCGTCGGCTGACACGGGCGGGCAGTCGGCCGAGGCCAGGGTCTCTCATCCTGCCGGTGCCCGCACCCGCGCCGCTCTCGATCAGAACGTCCGTCGCGGAGTGCCCCGCGATCCGAAGGCCGGACCCCCGCCCCGAAGAGGCGAAACCCATCTCTGATACGGCGCCAGAAGGCCAGGCCTGCTGAACGACTGTGGGCAATCCCCCGTCAGCCCCGTACCTCGGAGGCAGGCGCCCGGCGGTAGGTGAGGAACAGAACGCCGCTCTCCAGCGCGGTGTGGTCGGTGAGCTGCCAGAGACGGGGGTCGAAGGCTGTGCCGTGGGCGAACAGGGGGACGCCGTCGCCGAGGGTGAGGGGGCTGAGCTTGACGATCAGCCGGTCGATCTCCGGGTAGAGGGCGCCCGCCAGTCCCGCTCCGCCGAGCAGCCAGATGTCCTTGCCGTCCTCCCGCTTGAGTTCACGGACCCTCACCGTGGGATCGTCGGCGACCAGTTCCACGGCCGGTGCGGGAGCCTCCGCGAGCGTCCGCGAGAAGACGAGGTGACGCAGGTGCGGATAGGCGTCCGGCACTCCGGCCGCCAGCCCGATCTCGTAGCTCTTGCGGCCTTCGAGGACGGTGTCGAAGTGGGTGCCCTCGGCCGTGACGCCCAACGCTTCGCGGGCCCCGGCGGGGAGGGTTTCGGGGTACGTGGTGGCCAGGTGTTGCACGTAGTCCGGTGTGACGGGCCAGAAGCCGTCGGGGCCGGTGGGGTCCGCGCCGTCCGGCCCGGCGATGAGGCCGTCGAGGCTGGAGGCGATGTAGTACACGAGCTCGCGCATGAGGGGCCCTTCGTGGAGTGGTCGTCCTGTTTTCGGTGCCGGTGGTCACGCCGTGGGGGCGGTCCACTCCACGAACTGGACAACCACACCGTTGGGGTCGGTGATCTGGAAGAGGCGTTCGCCCCACGGCTCTTCCCGCAGCGGCATGGTGATGTCGACGCCCGCGGCCCGGAGCCTGTCCTCTTCGTGGGCGATGCCCGAGTCGAGGGTGAACGCGAGGATGAGCCCGCCGGCGCGCTGATCGCGCTGGTCGGTCGGCAGGATCTCCGTGCCGCGGCGCAACAGGACGATGTCGGCCGCGGCGTCGGGACGGCTCAGCGCGGAGAAGCCGTCCGCCGCCATGCGCTCGTCGTAGCCGAGGTGGGTGGTGAAGAAGGAGCGGGACGCGGCCACTTCGTCGACGGTGAGGGAGACGGTGGAGGCGGTGATCTGCACGCGGGTTCCTTCGGGAGTGGTCGGGGACACGGGCAATAATTACGTTGGACGTAAAATTACATCGAGACACCCAGTGCAGTCAACATATTTTTACTACGAGGGTAAGATTGCCCTCATGAGTATCGAGAGCGCAGGACTGCGCGAGTCCAAGAAGCGCGAGACCCGGCAGTTGATCTCCGACCACGCCACTCGGCTCTTCATGGCGCAGGGCTTCGAGGCGACGACCATCGCGGAGATCGCCACCGCCGCCCGCGTCGCCAAGAAGACCGTGACCAACTACTTCCCGCGCAAGGAGGACATGGCCCTCGACCATCAGGACGCCTTCGTGGCGGGCCTGGCCGAGGCCGTGGCGGCCCGCCCGGCCGGGGAGTCCGCCCTCGGGGCGCTGCGCCGTGCCTTCGAGGCCGGTGTCGCCGCTCAGAACCCGGTCATCGGCTTCGCGGGCCCGGACTTCTCCCGGATGATCCACGAGAGCCCGACCCTCTCGGTCTGCCTGCGCACCCTGCACGACCGGCGCGAGGAGGCACTCGCCGCCGCCCTCGCCGAGACCACCGGTTCCGCCGCCGACGACATCACCGCGCACACCGCCGCGGCGCTGCTCGCAGCGGTGCACCGTGTCCTGTTCCGGCGTATCCAGGAGTTGACCCTCGCCGGCCGCGCGAACGACGAGATCGCCGCGGTCGTCGCGCGCGAGGCCGCCGACGCCTTCGACCTGCTGGAACCGGCCCTCGGGCACTACGCCGCGGCCTGAGCCCGGCCTCCCGGGTTCGGGCGACGCCGCCACCGACGCGGACGGCGTCGTCGGCGGCGCGGCTCGGGGGCGCACAGCAGCCAGGCGGCCAGGGCCGTGCCGAGCACGGCGGCCCACACCACATGGGCGTCGTCCCAGCGCGGGTCGACCGGGGCCACGAAGAGGGTGAAGCGGGGCGGGAGGAGCACGCCGGCCGTGATCGGCAGCGCCAGTACGGCGCCGGCCACGGCGGGCCCCGGTACCCGTACCTCGCTGAACCGCACCGCCGCCGCGGCCAGGGCGAGTCCCAGCGCGCACAGGGCACCGGCCTCGACGCTCACCGCACCCGCCGGCAGCGCGGCCCACCGCGCGGGGTCGGCACCGGCCCGTACGACGGCCAGCACCGCCACCCACCACACCACGACGGCGGGCGACACGACGGCCGCACGCAGGGCCTGGCGCAGCGGACGCGGCACGGAAGGGACACCGGTGGTGTGCCGGGCCGGATCGTCCAGGACGAAGGCCGTCCCCACCGCCCCGCACAACGCCGCCGCCCGCACCACGGTGACCAGCACCTCCGCCGGGAGGTCCATGGAGAACAGCGCCGGTACGGCGGCGACGGCCAGCCCGAGGGCCCACCCGGCGGTCATCGTCGTCCACGGCAGCGACCGCGCCGTGGGCCGGACCAGCGCCGCGGCCACGGCGGCCGCCGCGCCCACGGGGAGCTGCCGTCCCCCGCGCACGGGTGGTTCCGTCGTACGCATGGACCCGTCCGTCACGCGCACTGGTACTCCCGGTCGTCGGCGCTCTCGGCCGGAGCGGTGACACCCAGCAGGGCCGCCGCGCGGTCGGTGGTCGTGCCGGGTGCGGACAGCTCCGCCCAGGACGCCTTCACCTTGCGTTCCACCTCTCCCCCGGGCTGGTCGAACAGCGCCTGGACCACGGCGAGTTCGCGGCCTCGCAGGGCGACGGCGGTCGCCGGGGCCTGGATCACGCCGGGGCTGTTGTAGCTGTCGCCGGTCTTCTCGAACATGGCCTCGCCGTCCCGGGTGGCGCGGACCGCCAGCCACACCATCAGCACGCCGCGCGCGTCGCAGTACACCCCCTCGTAGCGCTCGTGCCCCACGACGAGGCCCCGGGCGACACTCGCCGCGAACTCCAGTTCCCGTTCACCGCCCCACGCCGTGGTCGCCGTCAGCTCACCGGGCGCGGCGGGCGGCGGCTCCGCGGTGCCCGACGGTCCGTCGAGGGCCGCGACCCTCTGCCGTACGGTCAGCGCCCGGGACGCGTCCGGTGCGCCGGCCAGCGCCCGCACCCGGTCCGTGACCCGGGCCCACTCGCCGGTCCAGGGGGTGAACTCGGGGAAGGCGCAGTACGTCGTGGTCCCCCGCCGCTCGCAGTCCTGCAGCTTCGCCGGGTCGCGGGTCGCCACCTGCCGGGCCTCGCGCACCGCGTCCGAGGGCGCCGTGCCCTGGAGGACGACGGCCGTCACGACGACACCGAGGGCGCCCAGGGCGGTGGCCCGTACCGCGCGCGTCCGGCCGCCGCTCAGCAGCACCGCCCCGGCCGCCACCAGCACCGCGAGCGCCAGCAGGTACAGCGCGTGCGCCGCCGCGGGCCTGCCCAGCAGGTCGGACGGCAGCGGCCTGGAGCCCTCGTCGAACAGCACGGGGGTCATGCCCCGAAGCCAGGCCGGGCTGCGCGAGTCGGCGACGAAGACCATGGACACCGCCAGGAAGGCGATCACGGCCAGCGGGGCCACGAACGCCGACCGTGCGACCCGGGCGAGCAGCACTCCGAGGGCCGCGGGCAGGAGGATCAGCAGCGGACCGGTCAGCAGCTCGGACACCGAGCCGCGGCCGACCGCCCCGGGCTTCAGAGCGGCCGCAGTGAACTGTCCGGCCACGATCAGCGCCCCCACCAGAACCGTCGGCAGCGCGGACAGCACATGCGCGACCGTGCGCCGCCACGGCGGCAGGACCAGCACGGTGAAGGTCGCGTCCGTGCCCCGCCGGTGGGAGCGGAGCACCGCCTGATTCACGGCGACCATCACGGCCAGCCCCAGCATCAGCTGTCCAAGCTGGGTCTCGCGGTCGATGTCCTGGAGGACCGGATAGGCGTCCTCCGGCTCACCGCCGGGCCACAGCACGAGCGTCAGGTACGCCACCAGCGCGATCAGCACGAGGGGGTTGAGCAGCAGCCGCCGCGCCTCCACCCGGGCGAGCGCGAGCATGGCCCGCCGCCCGCTCCGGACCCGTACCGGATGCGGCTCCGGTCGCGGCTTCGGCTGCGACTCGGCCGTACGGCTCCCGGTCGCGGCCGTCATGCCGCCACCTCCGCCACCGGGTCGCCGCCGAGTGCCAGCAGATAGCCGTCCTCCAGCGTCGGTTCGACCAGCCGGGCGCCCGCGGGCGGGTCCCCGACGTTGCGGAACTCGCCCGTCCCGGTGCGCCATCCGGCTCGGGCGCCCGGCTGCCGTTCCCCGCTGTGCCACACCCGGCCGTCCGCCACCGCCGTCAGCCCGGCGGCCGTGCCGTCGAACCGGACGCCGCCCTTGTCCATCACCACCACCCGATGGCAGAGCATCGCCACGTCCTCGGTCTGGTGCGTGGACAGCAGCACCGTCCGGCCCTCGCCGGCTTCGGCGATCAACTCCCGGAACCTCATGCGCTGTTCGGGGTCGAGCCCGACCGTGGGCTCGTCCAGGACCAGGAAACCGGGGTCGCCGACCAGGGCCGCCGCGAGGGCGACGCGCTGTCGCATGCCGCCGGAGAGCCGCCGTATCCGCTTGCCGCGCTCGTTCGCGAGACCGACCGCGTCGAGGACCCGACGGGCCTCGGCGTGCCGGGCGCCCCGGTCGGTCAGCTCCTTGAGGATCGCCACGTAGTCGATGAACTCGAAGGCGGTGAAGTCCGGGTGGAATCCGGGGTTCTGCGGCAGATAGCCGAGGTTCCTGCGCGCGTCCTGCCGTCCGTGGACCGTGCTCGGGTCGTGCCCGAGGACGGTGAAGGCGCCGTGGTCGGGGGGCGTCGCCGTCGCCAGGATCCGCAGCAGCGTCGTCTTGCCCGCCCCGTTCGGCCCGAGCAGTCCCGTCACCCCCTCGGTGAGCCGCAGTGTGACGTCGTCCACCGCTCTCGTACCGCGATAACTCAGGGTCAGCCCGGCGGCCGAGACCGTGGGTCGTGTCATGACAGCCTCCTGGCTGTGGATCAAAGGGATCGAGGACGTCGTGGAGACCGGAAGGAAGGGCCCCGGGCGCGGCCGCTGTCGAAGCGGTCCCGGGCCGCCACCAGCAGCACCGACGCCAGCACGGCGACCCCGGCCGCCGCGCCCTGGCCCTGCGCGGTGAAGGGCAGCGGTGTGCCGGAGGCCAGCAGTCGGCTCAGTACCACCAGGGCGGTCCAGCCGGTGCCGACGAGCACGGGTGCGAGGACGGGTCCCAGGCGGGCCGTCAGCGCGACGCCCGTCGAGGTCAGCGCGAGCGCCGGCAGCAGCCAGCCGAGTGCCGCCAGGCCGAACGACGGCAGGGCCAGACTCGCCAGCGCGCTCAGTGCCGTCGTCGTCGCCAGCACCGCGACCGTCCGCACCATCAGCAGCCGGAAGGTGTGCATCGGCGCGACCACGGCCGTCTCGTACGTCGGGTCGAGGCCCGGCCCGAAGGAGACCGCCACCCCCGCCAGCGGCAGCAGCGGCGCCGTGGCCAGGAGCATCAGCGGTGACGCGGCGACGCCCACGCCGACCGCGAGCAGCAGTGTGAGCACCACGGCGCCGAGCCAGGAGCGGCGCAGCACCGGGGTCGCGGCAAGCAGCCGGGCGGTGTGGTCGGCCGCCCCCAGCCGGATCAGGAGCGACTCGACGGGTCCGGGCCTCGGTGCGTCCAGCGCGGCGTCCAGCCGGGCCCAGCCCGCGCTGATCTCGTCGGGCGGGACATGGGCCGAGAGCGCGGCGCGGCAGTCGGCGCAGGCGGCGAGGTGGGTCTCGACGGACCACAGCCGGGGGGCCGTCAGCGTGCCGTAGGCGTACTCCCGCAGGTCCCCGTCGTCGGCGTGCCAGCTCATGTCAGGCCCTCCCGCAGTTGCTTCCGGGCGCGCATGGCCCGGGTCTTGACCGTGCCCGGGGGAATGCCGAGCAGGACCGCCGCCTCACGTGTCGTCAGGCCGTCGATCACCGTGGCCTGGAGGACCGCCCGCAGTTCCGGCGAGAGCCCGGCCAGCGAGCCCGCCAGGTCGCCGTGCTGCACCCGGGACAGCACCTGTTCCTCGGCCGACACCTCGTCGCGCTGCCGCAGCCGGGCGAGCACCTGGCGCAGTCGGCCCCGGGCGCCGTCGCTCCGCAGCGCGTCCACCAGGCGCCGCGATCCGATGCGCCACAGCCAGCCGGCCACGTCGCCTTCCCGGTGGTAGCGGGCGGCTCCCCGCCACACGTCGAGGAACGTCTCCTGCACGACGTCGTCGACCAGCACCGGATCGGCGCACCGCCCGCGCAGCCGCAGCACGAGCCAGGGCGCGTACCGGCGGTACAGCTCCTCGAAGGCGCGACGGTCCCCGTCCGCGACCGCCCGCATCAGCTCGGCGTCGCCCGGACTCCCCCGTTTCATTTCGCTCACACCCCCTCATCGGACGGGAGGCCCCGAGCGGTTCACGCCGCGACGAACGAGGTCCTCCGGAAGGGGAGTCGACCACGGCGAAGGACGAAGGGCTCCCGCACGAGACGTACGCGATGTACGAGACGTCCTCGTGGGGAGCCCTTCGGCGCAGGGGGGCGGGTGCGTCAGCCGACGCGGATCTCCGCGAGCTGCAGGCGGTACTTGGCGGACTCGTCGGTGGCGGGCCTGCCGAGCTTGGTGACCCTCAGCCGGAGGTGGCGGCCGGTGGCGGAGGTGAGGGTGTAGGTCCGGGCGGCTCCGTCGGGGTTGGGTTCGCCGGTGACGGTGCGGGCGGTGGTGTAGGAGGTGGCGCCGTCGAGGCGGGTCTGGATCGTGAAGTCGACCGGGAAGCCCGCGGTGCCGCCGCCCGCGCCGGCGGTGTCCGTGCGCGGGTGGAGGGTGACGGTGCCGACGGCCCGGTCGGCGCCGAGGTCGACCTCGATCCACACGGGTGTCTCGCCGACATCGGCGGAGGGGAAGTCGATGCTGGTGAAGCCCTTGGCGCCGGCCGCGCTGGTGAGGGTGCCGTCCAGGATCCGGGTCTTGCCCCAGTCGCCGTTCTCCAGTGTGCAGTTGCCGGTGACCGTGGTCGCGGCGGTGGGGACCGTGAGTTCGGCGAGCTGGAGGCGGTACTTGGCGGTCTCGTCCGTGGCGGGGGTGCCGAGCCGCGTGACCTGGAGCCGCACGTACCGGGCGGTGGTGGTCCTGAAGCCGTACGTCTGGACGCGGCCGTCGGGGTCGGCCTGCCCGGTGACGGTGCGGACGGTGGTGTAGGCGGTGGACCCGTCCGCGCGGGTCTGGATCGTGAAGTCGACCGGGAAGCCGGCCGTGCCGCCCCCGGCGGCCGGGGTGTCGGTGCGGGGGAAGAGGCGTACGGCGTCGAGGTCGGTGTCGGCCCCGAGGTCCACCTCCACCCACACCGGCGTGCCGCTGACGTCGGCGGAGGAGAAGTCGTTGCTGGTGTAGCCCCGGGCGCCGCTGAGCTTGCCGTCGGTGAGCCGGTTCCGGCCCCATTCGGCGTTCTCCAGGCTGTTGTTGCTGGTGACGGGCCGGGAGAGCGCGAGGTCGTCGAGTCGGCCCGCTCCGGTGACCGTGAACGTCCACGCGCCCGGCTGGAGCAGGAAGTAGACGTACGAGGCGTCCTTGCTGTCGTAGGTCAGGCCGCTGACGCTCCCGGTGGAGGAGCCGCCGGTGAAGACGGTGGTGTCGTTCGCCTTGACGACCGGGGACGAGCCCCCGTACGTCGGGACACCCACGCGCGCGGTGGTCCCGCTCGGAGACGTGAGGATGAGGGTCGCCTTGGTTCCGTCGCGGGTGATTCCGAAGCGGATGTCGCCCTTGCCCGTGGGCACGACGGTGTTGATCTTCGTCAGGGTGCCGGTCTGCGGGACGGCCTCGTACCGGCTCCAGCCGGGCTCGGTGGGGCGGACGCCCGCGGCGTAGGCGGACAGGGCGTACAGGGGGCCGCCGTTCCAGGCGTGGTTGTCGGTGCCTTCGGACTTCGTCCACAGCTCCCACAGCGTGTAGCAGTCGGGGTCGGTGACCTGGGCGGCGAAGCGGTTGCGCATCCGTTCCTCGGCGACCGTGGCCGCGCCCATGAGGTAGAGCGCTTCGAGGACGTAGAACTCCATGTAGGGGCTGGCGTTGAGGTGTGTGCGCAGCACCTCGGTGATGGCCCTGTATCGCGAGGCGGGGGCGAGGCCTGCGACGACGGCGAGGCCGTTGGCGCGGTCGTCGGTGTCACGGGTGTAGCCCGGGGAGCGGTACTCGCCCCGGGAGGAGTTCCACAGGACGCGGTCGAAGTTGGCCTTGATGCTGTCGCGCCGGGACTTCCAGCCCGCCACGTCGCCGGTGTTGCCGCTGAGGTCGGCGAGCTTGGCGGCGGTGTCCAGGGCCAGGTGGTACCAGCAGTTGTCGAGGACGCGGGCGTCGATGTTCGAGCCCCAGTCCTCCCAGTCCCAGTCGCCCGCCCGGTGGTTGACCAGGCCGTCAGCGTCCAGGGTCCACAGGTCGAGGTACTTCTTGACCGCCGGGTAGGCGACGGTGACGGCGGCCTCGTCGCCGGTGTAGAGGTAGTACGTCCAGAAGGACCACACCGACGCCAGCATCTGGACCGGCAGTTCCGCGGTCCAGATCGTCGTGGGGACCGGGGAGTAGAGCTGGCCGCCGGACTTCTGCCAGGCGGCGAGCTGGGCGATGGCCTTCTTGCCGAGGGCGTGGGACCTGGTGTCGAAGGTGTAGAAGCCCTCCTTGAGCTGGTTGACCACGTCCCCCCACCACTGGGCGCGCTCACGTGTGGGGCAGTCCATGTAGTTGTCGCGCATGTTGACGTACATGGTGCGGGCGGCCTTGGTCCACAGCGTGTCCAGGAAGGCGTCGCTACTGCCGAACGACCCGGCGAAGTCGGTGTCGTAGCCCGACTCGCGGTACTTCAGCTCCAGGATCGTCACGTCCGAGGGGATGGTGTACCGCACGGCCGTGCCGCTCATCCAGGCCAGTGACTCGAACTCCTGCACCCCGCCTGCGCACACGTAGGTGGCGCGCATGTTGTACTGCGTCCCGGGTTCGATGCCCACCAGGCCCGCGCCGTCGTCGTAGTGGTCGGTCTGGATGCCGATCACGGCACCGGCCGGCGCGTCGACCTTCAGGAACGGGGTCACCTGGATGTTCGACGGCAGCGTGGCCGAGATCGCGGTGGACCCGCGGCCCGTGGTCGGCAGCGTCGAGGCGTTGGAGTAGGTCTTCAGGCCGGAGTAGCGGAACTGCGGGATCGGGCGCTCGACGAGACCGTTCCAGGGCGCGGCGCCCGCGGCACCGAAGTCGGTCGACGCGGTCCAGGCGCCGTCGTCGAAGCCGGGCGAGCGCCAGCCGGACATGACGGCGGCGGCGCGGGCGTCGTAGTGGACGTTCGACTCGGGCAGCCGGAAGTTGACCTGGGTGCCGCTGGTGTTGTTCGAGTAGCCGGGGTGGACTCGGTGCTTCCAGCCGGTGTCGCTGACCAGGCGGGTGGTGTTCGAGCCGATCTCGATGTCCGACTGGAAGAGCAGTCCGCCCTTGCCGCTGCTGTTGTGCGAGAAGCCCTGCTTGCCGAAATACCACACCAGCAGCGCGACCGTGTTGCCGCCGCTCTTCAGGTAGGGGGCGAGGTCGATCTCGTCGTAGTAGGTGTCCGTGCGGTTGGGGCCGCGCTTGAGGCCGCCCTCGAAGACCACCAGGGTGCCGTTCACCCACAGCCAGTACTTCGAGTCCGCGGCGATCCGGGTGACGGCCTTCGAGGGCGCCGACGCCAGGGTGAACGATCTGCGGAAGGCCACCCACTGGTTCGCGGTACTGGTCGGGGCCCAGATCCACTTCGCGGTCCAGGAGACGGCCGCGGACGCCGTGGACGCGAGCCCGGGCAGCACGAGGGAGCCCAGGGTGGGAGCGAGGGCCACGGCTATGGCCGAGCGCAGAGTGGACCGGCGGGTGATCTCGGGCATGGCGGCTCTCCTAGGGCGATGACTCAGCGGCTGCTTGAATCGATTCAATCCAGGGTCACATGCGGCCCATTCGTAAAACGTGCCACACGGGGAACGCCCAAAGATTGAGGTGAGGGGCACCCGGCCGTCAAGCACTTGGCGGGTAACGTTCCGGAACGCCGCCGAGGCGTGGCGGTGCGTGACGACGGAGGTGGGGACCCCAGTGCAATCAGCCGGCGGCTCGAGGAGAGCCACGATCGCCGATGTCGCGCGCAGCGCGGGCGTGTCCACCTCGGCGGTGTCGAAGGTGCTCAACAACTCCTACGGGGTGAGCCCCGCGATGCACGAGCGGGTGCGGACGGCCATCGCCGAACTGGGCTACCGCCCGCACGCGGCGGCGCGCGGCATGCGGGGTCGCACGTACACGCTGGGCGTCCTCCTCGCGAGCATCCGCAACCCCTTCTACGCCGACCTCCTCGACGGTGTGAACACGGTCCTGCGGGAGACGGAGTACGCCCTCTTCCTCGGCTCCAGCGGTTCGTCCGAGAGGGAGGACCAGACCAGACTGATCCACGCCATGGCGGACCGGCAGATGGACGGCCTGATCCTGATCGCGCCCGCCGTCCCGCGCACGGAGGTGGAGCGCCTGGCCGCCGAGGTGCCGACGGTGGTGATCGGCCACCACGACCCCTCCCCGGCGTACGACTGCGTGGTCAACCAGGACGGGGTGGGCGTCGACCTGGTCGTCGACCACCTCGTGGGCCTCGGGCACCGGGACGTGGCCCATCTGTCGCACCCGACGGTGCGCGGCACCGGGTGGGAGCAGCGGCCCGAGCACCACGTCCGGGCCGCCTACCGTGCGGCGATGGCCCGGCACGGGCTGGCGGACCTGGCCCGGATCGAACACTCCGGCTACTCGGACGAGGGCGGGTACCGGGGCGCGATGGCGCTCCTCACCTCCGCGCGCCCGCCCACGGCGATCTTCGCGGGCGCGGACGTCGCCGCGACGGGCGTCTTCCGGGCCGCCGCCGAGCTGGGCCTGCGCATCCCCGAGGACCTGTCGCTGGCCGGCTACAACAACACCTCGGTCGCCGCGCTGGCCCCGGTGAGCCTGACCAGCGTCGACCAGGCGGGCACGATGATGGGCGAGACCGCGGCCCGCCTGCTCCTGGAGCGCATCGAGAGACGCCGCGACCGGGCCGTGGTCATGGCGTCGACCCCGCACCTGGTACCGCGCGGCAGCAGCGGCCCACCCCGCCACTGACCCGCGCCACACGGCGCTGAGTCGTTTCAGACGTAAATCGTTCCACGAGCGATGTACACAGCTGGCGGGCGCCCGCACCGGCCACGTGTCCCCGGTCGACCGGGCCGGGTTCACCTCCTCGGTGCGCGCGCCGCCAGGGCCGGCAGGAGGAGGTCGACCGCGTGCTCGAAGGAGCTGTCGCCCATGGCGTCGCCCCGGACGCCCCCGAGGGCACCCGGGAGTTCCTGCCCGGGCAGCGCCTCGACCTCGGCACCGCCCTCGCCGCGTACACGGCGGGCAGCGCCTGCGCCAACCACCTCGACGCCCTCACCGGCAGCGTCACCGTCGGCAAGGCGGCCGATCTGGTGGTCCTCGACCGTGACCCGTTCACGCGCCCGGCCGACGAGATCGCGGCCACCCGGGTCCTGCAGACCTTCGTGGACGGACGACGCGTCCACGCGGCACCCGACGCGTGACGTGCCGCCATCCGACGCGTGACGTCCCGGCGCCCCACACATGACGTTCCGGGCGCCCCACGCATGACGTCCCCGGCTCCCGACGACCTGCGCCCCGCGGCTTGCGGGGCGTAGGTCCGGCCGCACCACCGATACGTGCCGAACCCCTTGACGGCCGCCGTCTGACTGCGTAGACATGACTACGCAGACATGACGGCGCAGTCAGAGAGGCGATGTCTGACATCATTGGGTCGGTTCGTGCGGTCACCGGGAGGCATCATGACGCGAGGTACGGGGCGGGGCGGGAGCCCCGCGGCGCCGAGCAGCACGGATGTGGCTCGGCTGGCCGGGGTCTCGCAGAAGACCGTGTCGAGGGTCCTCAACGACGAACCGTACGTCTCCGCCGAGGTGCGCAGACGGGTCACGGAAGCCGCGGAGCAGCTCGGTTACCGGCGCAACAACGCCGCCCGGGCGCTGGCCTCGGGCCGGACCCGCTCCATCGGGGTGGTGACGCTGGGGACGGCCCTGTACGGCCCGGCCTCGCTGCTCATGGGGGTCGAACGGGTCGTCCGGGACACGGGTTACGCGCTCCGCGTGGTCAACACCGTGGAGGGGGACCCGGCCGGTATCGCCGGTGCGGTGGACTCACTGCTCGACCAGGGCGTGGACGGTGTCGTCATCTCCGAGCCGATCGACGAGGCGGACGAGGACGGGGACACGGCACCGCGTCTCTCCGTGCCGGTGCTGGTCATCGGCGCCCCGCCGTTCGTCACCGCGCCCGCGGTGCTGACCGCGGGCGACGGGGCCGATCTGATGGCGCGTACCGCCACCGAGCACCTGCTGGCGCTGGGCCACACGACGGTCCATCACCTCGCGGGTCCGCAGCGGTGGTACGCCGCGCGGGACCGTCTGGAAGGGTGGCGGGCGACTCTCACGGCACACGGGAAGGACGTGCCCGAGGTCGTCACGGGTGACTGGTCGGCCGCGTCCGGCTACACCGCCGGACGCGCGCTGGCCGAGAACCGGGACGTCACCGCCGTCTTCTGCGCCAACGACGACATGGCGATCGGTCTGATCCGCGCACTGGCGGAGGCCGGACGCCGGGTACCGGAGGACGTCAGCGTCGTCGGCTTCGACGACATCCCGGTCGCCGCCTATGTGACTCCTCCCCTGACCACGGTGCGGCAGCCGTTCGACGCCGTGGCCCAGGAGGGGCTCAAGCGGCTCGTGCACGCCATCGAGAACCCCGACGCGGACCCGTTGCCGCCGTGCGACCCGCCCATCGACCTCGTCGTCCGCGCCTCGACCGCGCCACCACCGAGCCGGACGACCCCGGCTCGCGGCCGGCGCGGGCGATGGGCGGATGGAGAGGTCGATGGGCGGGTCGCACGGCGGCACCGGGTCCGCGTCGGGGTGCTCGGTTGGATGTACGGGCCGCTATAACGCCTCCTCGGCACGTATATATAAAACAACTGAAACTGCGAGCGAAGAGCA
>NZ_JARGEE010000240.1:0-14246 GCF_033794485.1 Streptomyces sp. MB09-02B | reverse complement strand
CCCCCCAAGGCCTCACCGGACAAAACCGTCTCCAGGCCCCCGCCGGCGGCTTCGAACGCAGCATGGAAACCGTCCGCCGGGATGCCGCCGCCGCTGACCTCCGTGCGCAACGCCTCACCTACCGCGAGATCGGCGAACGCCTCGGCATGAACCACGGCGACGCCTGGCGTGCCGTCCAACGAGCCAAAGCCGACGTCGCCCGCCCGGCCGTCACCAAGCTCATCCAGACCGAATCCGAGGCACTCGACGACCTGTACGTGATGGCCCTCGAAGTGATCGAGGCCAACCACGTCGTCGTCTCCCACGGCAAAGTCGTCACCATGCGCGACCCCGACACCGGCGAAGAAACACCACTCACGGACAACGGGCCCAAGCTCCAAGCCATCCAAGCCGCGCTCCGCATCCGTGAGTCCTACCGCAAGCTCCACGGCCTTGACGCCGAACAGAAAGTCAGCGTCGCCGGCGCCGTCCGCTACGAAGTCGTCGGCATCACCGCAGAGGACCTGACGTGACCACCGCGGCCGACACCATCGTCCGCTACGAGCCCCGCGGCGCGGCCCTCGAAGTGTTCAAGTCCCGCGACTCCGAACTCGTCATCGCCGGGCCAGCGGGAACCGGGAAAAGCCTGGCCTGCCTGTGGCGCATCCACCTTGCGGCCCTGAACAACCCGGGCGTCCGCTGCCTCATCGTCCGTAAGACGGCCGTCTCTCTCGGCTCCACCACGCTCGTCACCTACGAGAAGAAGGTCGCCACCGCAGCCCTGGCGGCGGGCATTGTCCGCTGGTTCGGCGGGTCGCCGCGTGAGGCGCCGTGCTACCGGTACGCCAACGGGTCCGTGATCGTGGTCGGCGGCCTCGACAAACCCGAGAAGATCATGTCGGCGGAGTATGACCTCGTCTTCGCGGACGAGGCCACCGAGCTCACCGTCACCGACTGGGAGTCCATCGCCACCCGACTGCGGAACGGTGTCCTCGCGTGGCAGCAGCAGATCGCCGCCTGCAACCCTGCTCAGCCCACGCACTGGCTGAAGCAGCGCTGCGACCAAGGCCAAGCCCGCATGCTCCTGTCCCGGCACATCGACAACCCGGCGTACATGCACGCCGACGGCACCCCCACCGAGATCGGCAGCGGCTACTTCGCGAAGCTCGATGCCTTGACCGGAGTGCGTCGGCTGCGCCTGCGCGACGGCAAGTGGGCGGCTGTCGAAGGGCAAATCTACGAAGCCTTTGACGAGGCCATCCACCTCGTCGACGAGGTCAAGCACACCGCAGCATGGCAACGCTGGGGAGCGGTCGACTTCGGATTCACCAACCCCTTCTGCTATCAGGACTGGTGGGAAGACCCCGACGGCAGGCTGTACCTCAACCACGAGGTGTACTTCACCCGTCGCCTCGTCGAGGACCACGCCGAGACCATCAAGAAGATCCTGTTCTATCCGTCGGGGCAGCCGCGCGGCCAGGTCCCACGCGCGATCTACGCCGACCACGACGCCGAAGACCGGGCCACCCTGGAACGCAAACTGGGGCTGTCGACGACGGCGGCCCACAAGTCGGTGTCGGACGGGATTCAGGCAGTGCAGTCCCGGTTGAAGGTGCAGTCGGACGGCAGGCCGCGGCTGTTCATCCGACGCGGGGCCCTGCTCGAGCGGGACCCCGAGCTTGAATCGGCGTCGCTGCCGATGGGTGCGGCGGAGGAGATCGCGGGCTACGTGTGGGCGGTGAAGCCGGGCAACAAGGGCGGGTTGAAGGAGGAGCCGGTGAAGGAGCACGACCACGCGATGGACGCGCTCCGGTACGTCGTCGCGGCTCGGGATCTGGTCGGCAGGACGCGGGTGCGTTGGCTGTGAGTCTGGCCGCCTGCCCGCCGCAGCATGGACAATGCTGACAAGCCGTCTACCAAGGAGGTACCGCGTGGACCGCATCATCGCCGCGCTGCGTGACGCCCGCACCGCGGTCCTCACCACCGCCGGATTCGCCTGCGGCACAGCCGCCCTATGGACCGAGTGGGGCGTCTCCGCCGGCCTCGGTGGCGCGGCCGTGTCGCTGCTGCTCCTCGAAGCCTTGAACAGCAGGGAGGACGGGAAGTGATGAGGTCGCCGCTGCGGGCGCTGGCCCGCACTCTGTCGAACAAGGCGCCGGTGCCGTATGTGTCGTCGCGTGGTGGGCTGTCGATTCCGTGGCGGGCCCCGTCGGGGGCTGAGGCGCAGATGCGGGCGATGGGTACGGTGGGGACGCTGTTCTCTATCGTCAACCGCACCTCGAATGCCACCGCGCTGGTTGACTGGAAGCTGTACCGGAAGGCTCCGTCGGGTCTGCCGGAGGACCGCGAGGAGGTCACCTCTCACGCGATCCTCGACCTGTGGGAGAAGCCGAACCGGTTCTTCACCCGGCAAGAGCTCGTGGAGACGGTGCAGCAGCACATCGACCTGACCGGTGAGGGCTGGCTCGTCATCGGCCGCAACCCGCGCTCGCCGATGCCGCTGGAGCTGTGGCCGGTGCGTCCGGACCGTATCCAGCCTGTGCCGCACCCGGTGGATTTCATCTCCGGCTACCTGTACACCGGCCCCGACGGGCAGGAGATCGCGCTGCGGGTGGAGGACGTCATTCAGATCCGGATGCCGAACCCGCTGGATCCGTACCGGGGGATGGGGCCGGTGCAGTCGATCCTCACCGAGTTGGACGCGTCCCGGTATAGCGCGGAGTGGAACCGGAACTTCTTCATGAACAGCGCGGAGCCCGGCGGGATCATCGAATTGCCGTCCGTGCTCTCCGATCCCGAGTGGGATCAGCTGCAGGCGCGTTGGAACGAGCAGCACAAGGGCGTCGCGAACGCGCACCGGGTCGCGTTCATCGAGCACGGCACTTGGAAGGACCGCAAGTACACGCAGCGCGACATGCAGTTCGCTGAGCTGCGGCAGGTGTCCCGTGACGTGATCCGGGAGGCGTTCGGTGCGCCCGCGTTCGTCCTCGGCGAGGTCGGGGACGTGAACCGGGCCACCGCCGAAGCCTCCAAGGTGCTGTTCGCCGAGCAGTTGACGGTACCCAGGTTGGAGCGCTGGAAGGGCGCTCTGATGAATGACCTGCTGCCGCTGTACGGGCCGGACGCGGCACGCATGCTGGAGTTCGACTACTGCGACCCGGTACCCCCGGACGCGGCCGCCCGGAACGCCGAGCTGAAGACGAAGGCCGAGGCTGCGAAGCTGTTCGTCGATGCTGGCTGGTACGCCCCGGATGTGGCTGCCGCGCTGGAGTTGCCAGAGATGGCGTTCGGGCAGCCCGGCGCGGACCAGGATCGGGAGCTGCTTGTGTCGCTGGTGGTGAAGGCGCCGACGCTTGCGCCGGTGATTCTGCCGATGCTCGGCTTCGACGTACCCCAGCAGGCCGCCCCCGGGGCGGCTCCGGCTGCCCCGCCGGCTCCGGCTCCAGCCGCGCGTCTGGACTTGCATCACCACGTGCCGTTCGCGCCTGCGCCTCGGCAGTTGCCGTCGTACAACACGGTGGCTGCTCCCCGGCGTGCGCTGCCGGTTGCCGCAGCGTCGGAGTCGGACGTGGACGCGGTGCGGGTGCAGCACGAGGAGGCGTTGGCTGCGCTGTTGGAGGCGTGGGCGCCGGTGGCGGAGGCGCAGGTTGAGGCGCTGGCCGGGCAGATCGAGGCGGCCGTGGATGCGGGCGACGCGGAGGCCCTGGCCGCGCTGTCGGTGGATTCGGATGAGTCGGCTGGTGTGCTGCGCCGGGCGCTCGGGGAGATGGCCGAGGGCGCGGCCGCACAGATGGCTGCGGAGGCTGCCGAGCAGGGTGTGAAGGTGAAGCCGCCGAAGGTCGACAAGGGGCTGCGGAATGCGTTCGGGTCCGAGTTGATCGAGATCGCTGCTGCGACTGCTGCGCTGCTGGCTGCGGATACGGCGGCGTCGGCTGGCCGTGAGGCGCTGCGTCTGCTGGTGCCGGGTGTGCGGGGTTCGGAGGTGGCGGAGCGGGTTGGCGGGTTCCTGCGGGGGTTGAAGAACTGGTTCCGTCGGGATCAGCTCAGCGCGTCGCTGCATCGGGCGCAGAACACGGGCCGGATCGCGACTCTGGCTGCTGCGCCGAAGGCCCGGTACTTCGCCAGCGAGAAGAACGACGCGTGTGATCCGTGCAAGGAGATCAACGGTACCGAGTTCGATGATCTCGCCGCTGTTCAGGCGGCGTATGGGTCGGGTGGGTATCTGCACTGCGAGGGCGGCAGCCGCTGCCGTGGCACGATTGTGGCCGTGTGGGAGTAGCGGTCACAGCCAGGGGTCGGGCATCCGCATGAGCACGTATCGGGCGTCCGGCTTCTGTCCTTCGCCGACGTACGCGCCGAGCGCCTTGCAGTAGATCAGCGCCTTCCCGGACGGCACCTGCTCGGAGCCGCACACCTCGTAGCCGAGGATCCGGCCGCCGATGAGGACGGAGGCTCCGTGGTCGGTGGGGTTGAGCCACAGTTCGTCGTCGGAGCGCATGGGTGGCCAGTGCTTCCGCGTCCAGAAGATCACGTCGTGGATGGCTTGCCCGAGGGGGCCTTCCATGACTTCGGCGGCGCGGCGTAGGCGGAGTTGTTCGGGCGTCATCCACTCGCTGCTCACGTTGTCACCACCGCGTCTGGTGCGAGTGTCAGCCCCGTCCGGTGCAGGAACTCGTCCAGCCCGATATCGATCGGCGGGTCGTCGTCGTCTTCGAACCGGGCCACGCGCCCGTCCGGCGGCACAGTCCAGCCGTCGGGGCCGGGCGCGCCGTAGGCGTCGACGGTGCCGATACCGGACCGGTAGCGGAGGTACAGGTACTGGCCGTCGACGGTCCAGGCGTCCCACTGGTTGGGGCAGGCGCAGCACGTCTCAACGACGATCTGAAGCGGCAGGGTCACGGCTGTCCCTTCCAGTTCGGGCCGCGCAGTGAAAGCGGCACCTCTGACATCTGCATCAGCGTTGCCGCTGAGATCGGGAAGCACACTGGGTCGGGCCGTTCGCCTTTCTGCGGCCGGTCCAGCCCGGCAAGGATCTCGTCCGTCAGCCCGTACGCGTGCGCGAGGTCGAGCAGCTCCGGGCAGTCGTTCAGGTTCTCCGTACGCGGGTAGCCCATCTCGCCCTCGGTACCGCAGCCGTGGCACATGGCCGCTTCAGCCCAGTAGGCATCAGGATCAAGACGATGCCGGGCGAGAACACGACGGTCGGCAGCACAGCGACGGAGGACGGCGGCCGGGTCGTTGGCCACGATGTGCTCGGCCATGAACAGGCCGTCGTATGAGCCGTTCCACTTCTTCCGGCTGATCCTCCGCCGCAGGGCCGGGTGCGGGTCGTCGACGATCAGGATGCGTCCGTCGGTCGGCTCGTCACCGTCGCGGAACGACCAGGCCGGGGCGGGCAGGTGGCAGCCACACAGTTCAGCAGCCCGCTGGGCGAGGTGCTCGCGGTCGTCGATCTGCTGGGCGATCCAGCCATGCAAGTCAGGCATCACCAGTCCTCCTCAGTCCGCACAGTCGCCTCCCGAACCGCCCGGAACACCATCCCCGGATGCACGGCCCGCAGCCGCTCCAACTCCTGGCGCGCGTCCTCCGGGTACGGGCTGCGGTCGACACACACCGCGAGCCGACGGCCGAGCTTCGTCTCGATGACCCACTGGACGTATTCGCCCCGGGTGCCCGTGTCCAGGTCGGGGGCCGTCGGCCGGTGGTCGTCGCCTGCGAGGATGCCGCGCAGGTCGTTGGCGATCGAGTGGCACACGGCGGAGACGGGCATCTGCCGGGTGTCGTTGTTTTCCCAGAGGCGGCCTTCGAGGCGGCGGACGCGCGCGAGGGCATCGGCTGGCTCGTCGTCGCGCGGTGGACCGGGGCAGTTGCTGGCGTGGGCGGTCCACATGGTGATGCCGGTCTCGCCGCAGGTCGAGCAGTTCAGCCTGAGCGTCTGCCGTGGGCTGTCGGTGGTCACGGGGTCTCCTCTGTCCAGCGGAGATCACGTATCGCGTGCACGCGTACCGGGTCACCGAACCGGTCACGGGGCAGATGCACCCGCGCCTGTGGGTAGGAGCGCCACCGCTCCAGGTTGAACGTGCACACCGCGTCCGTGCCACGCCCGTCCGGGTCAGGCTCGTAGCGCACAGGCCAGCGGGCGACGAGCCGACGCGCGTACCAGCGGCGGGCATGCCGCTTCTTCCACATCTGCCACGTCGACGCCGGGACCTCGTAGGTGAGGTGCTGGCGGGCGGTGAACCCCTCGGGCGGCAGGTCGTCGGCCAGGACACGCGCCGTCAGCCGGTACACCATGTCGCCCCAGACGCCCTGCTGTACGGAGGCGTCGACGTCGAACGCCAAGTCCGAGTTGACGACCTGCTGTAGGGCGTACCGCTTGAACGTCAGCGTCGCCTCAGATGCGGCGAGTTCGGTCGGATCAAACACCGGACGCCTCCCCGGTGGCGGCGGCGACTTCCCGCAGCAGTCGTGCGTACGCCACCCGTTGATCCAGGCTCGGCTCCGTCTCCCCACGCTCCCACCGGGACACCGTCATCTGACTGACCCGCAGCACCTGCGCGAAGTGCTCCAACGTCACGTGAGCAGCCGTCCGTATCCGGACCCGCTCCTCAGGCGGAGGGAGTTGTCCGGCACGCACCCGCCCGGCCAGTTCCTCCACCCGCGCAGCGTCATCACCCTGCGAAGTGTTTACCTTCATGCATCGACATGATACGTGAATAAGCCGCAACATGCATTCGCCTGACAGGAACTCACAAAACCCACCGTTAGAGAAATGCTAAGTGCGCGATAAAGAAATGCGATGCACGCGTTAGTCCAGGTCAGGCCCTACATGAACACGTTCAAAACTTGCGCCCGTAGTGCACAATTAGCCACGTGACAGCACCGCTCACAAAGCCGTCACACCCCAGGCGGAAGGAAACGGGCGATGGGTAAAGCACACCGATGCACCAACCACGTCGCCCCCGAAGAGCTCGCCGAACGCGCCCGCGCCACACGGCCCGCGCTGCCGACACCCGGCGGCGAACAGACCTGGTACCGCATCAGCAACGCCCTCGATGAGGGGGGCACCCCCTACGCGTCCATCTCCGTCTACGGGGACATCGGCAGTTGGGGAATCACCGCCTCCTCCTTCATGGAGGAACTGAAGGCCGTCGACGCGCCAGAGATCCGACTGTCCATTTCCAGTCCTGGCGGAGATCTCTTCGATGGGCTGGCGATCCACAATGCCCTCCGCTCTCACCGGGCGAAGGTCGTGGTGCAGGTCGATGCTCTCGCCGCGTCGATCGCCTCGGTGATCGCTATGGCCGGGGACCGGATCATCGCCGCCCCCCACTCACAGTTCATGATCCATAACGCGGCCGGGGTAGCCGCAGGCGAAGCCACCGAACTCCGCGAGTACGCCGACTTCCTCGACAAGCAGTCCGAGAACATCGCCGGGGTGTACGCCGAGCGCGCGGGCGGCACCGTCAAGCACTGGCTCAAGCTCATGGCGGCCGAGACCTGGTTTTTCGCCGAGGAGGCCGTAGCGGCTGGACTCGCGGACGAGGTCGGCAAGCCCGAGCGGCAGATGGGCGAGGAAGCCGACGACCGGGCCATCGCCGCAGCGTGGGACCTCAACGTCTACAACTACGCGCACACCAGCCGCGAGCAGGCACCCCCACCGCCGCTCCCCGTGACTGTCGAGGTTCGTGTCGAGGGCGAGGCCTTCCTCGACGTCGTGCGCGAGACCGTAGCCAACCGGTCACCAGAGCCTGCCCCGGTGTTCGACCCGGCCGCGTTCCGCGCCGCCGCCGTCGCCGCGCTCGACCCGATGCCCAACTACCAGCCCGACCACATGCGTTCCCTCATGGCCGGGCTCGCCAGCGACGCACCAGCACCCGAGGCGTCCGCACCACCCGAGGCGCCGTACGTGCCGCCGCCCGTCGACGCCATGCCCGAACCGGACGCTGAGACCGTCGCCGTCGGCTGGTTCCGGTCCCTGTTCACGGCGGCCGCCAACGACGCGCCGGCCCCGCCGCAGCCCGAACGCCCGTCCCCGGCCGCGCCCGTCCCGCAGACCGTGTACGTCCCCGAACCCCCGCCGCCCGCCAACGAGGTCGCCGTGGACTACATGCGCACCCTCATGGCGAACGCCGCCAACGATCTTGCCGCCCCCGAGCAGGCTGCGGCATCCGGCCCGGCACCCGCCGAGCCGGTCCCCGCTATCGATCCGAAGAGTTTCGAACGCAGCCTCAAGGAGGCACGCTTGTGAAGACCGCAACGATCCAGAGGCAGCGCGACAGCATCCGAGCCGGCATACGCCACCGCATGATCCTCCGCGCCGGATACGACCCGCAGGCGGTCGGCAAGGCCTACAACAGGGCCGCCGACCCGACCACGCCGCCCCCGCCGGCGAACGGTATGGACCCCGACCGGCTCGCCATCCCGACCGGGCAGGCGGAGCTGGAGGCGATGCTCACCGACTCCGCGAAGATGCAGAAGGTGTTCGCCGACCGCAACGGCGCGTTCGGCGAGTTCGTCACCAACTACGCGCGCGCCGTCCACAACCGCGACCTGTCGATCGCGACGCAGGTCAAGGAGCAGACGGAGCAGATCCTCGCGAACTGGCTGCGGGAGAACCAGCCTGAGGGCGTCGACCGCCTCGACCTCACCCCCCGCGCGGTCGTGCAGACGGGCAACGCCCGCAACCACCTGCACAACCCCAAGGCGATGGGCGCCACCCTGGACCGCGAGTTCAAGAACTCGGCGGAGTACTTCCAGACGATCTGGCACAACGCCAACAGGACCGCGGACATGCAGGCCAAGCTGTCCCGGGTCCGCAACGCCTTCTCCAGCACCGTGCCCAGCGAGGGCGGGTTCCTCATCCCCGAGACGCTGCGCTCCGAGATGCTCGCGGTGGCGCTGGAGTCGTCGGTCGTCCGGCAGCGGGCGCGGGTCATCCCGATGGAAACCCTGCGGGTGCCGTTCCCGGCGGTGGACTCCACCAGCAACGTGTCCTCGGTGTACGGCGGTGTCGTCGGCTACTGGACCGAGGAAGGCGCGGCGCTCACCGCGTCGCAGGCGGCGTTCTCCCGCATCGTCCTCGACGCGAAGAAGCTCACCGCGTACACCGAGGTCCCCAACGAGCTCATCAGCGACAGCGCGATCAGCTTCCAGGCGTTCCTCGACCAGATCTTCCCCGAGGCCCTGTCGTTCTACGAGGACATCGCATTCCTCAAGGGCTCCGGCGTCGGCGAACCCCTCGGCGCCCTCGACGCCAACAACACCGCCACCATCAGCGTCCCCAAGGAAACCGGACAGGTCGCCGACACCATCGTCTGGGAGAACATCGTCAAGATGTACAGCAGGATGCTGCCGTCCTCGCTGGACCGGGCGGTGTGGATCTGCTCCATCGACACCTTCCCCGAGCTCGCCACCATGGCGCTCTCCGTCGGTACCGGCGGCTCCGCGATCTGGCTCAACAACGGCGTCCAGGGCCCCCCGATGACGATCCTCGGCCGCCCCGTCATCTTCACCGAAAAGGCGCCCGGCCTCCTCGGCGACCTCGGTGACATCTCGTTCGTGGACTTCGGGTTCTACCTGATCGGCGACCGGCAGGTCATGTCCGCCATGAGCAGCCCGCACTTCAAGTTCCAGAACGACCAGACCGCCTACCGCATCATCGAGCGCGTCGACGGCCGCCCGTGGCTGCAGTCCTCGGTGACCCCCCAGAACAACGGCCCGGCCCTCAGCCCGTTCGTGCAGCTGGCCGAGCGCGCCTGACCCTGACAGCCAGCCCGGCGGCGGCAATCAACCCCCGCCCCGGGCCCAACCCACGGTGGCATTAACACCCCACCGGGAGAGGCAGAAACCATGCTCGGACTGGGCAAGGACTACGACATCGGACTGGCGCTCGCACCAGTCGACCTCGCAACCGCCGGAGCCACCGGCAAGCGCATCAGCATGCACGACTGCGCCGGCGTCGACATCGTCCTCGTGTACGGGGCGGGCACCGACGGCGACGACCCCGTGCCGTCGCTGCAGCAGCACACCGCCTACACCGGCGGCACCAGCTCGGACCTGGCGGAGATCAGCACGATCTACCGCAAGGCCGAAACAACCCTCGACAACGACGAGATCTGGGTGGAGACCACCCAGACAGCTGCCGCGATCATGACGGCCGTCGCGGACGACGCACAGAAGCAGAAGATCTACGTCATCCACGTTCCCTCCGCCGCGCTCGCCGACGGGTACACGCACATCTCCGTCAACCAGGCCGACCTGTCCAACAACGCGCAGCTCGCCGCGTTCCTGTACCTGAAGGTCGGCCTGCAGGTGCAGCGGAAGCCGTCGAACATGCCAAACCTGCTGCGCCCCGGCGCTGCGAACGCGTAAGGGAGCTGACCTATGTCTGTGATGATTCAGGGCTCCCAGCTGAGGAACCTCCGCCTGGGCAACGCGCCCGTCTCGTCCGCGTCCGGGGCGTTCGCCGCGGACACCCGCACCATCTTCACCGTGACCGGCGGGGAGGTTCTCGTCACCGGGCTGTGGGGTGTGGTCACCACCGCAATCACCGTCGCGAACACGGTCGCCCTTCAGTCGAACCCGACCACCGGGGACACGAAGGTGGTCGTCGAGGCCACCGACATCGGCACCAACGACACCGCCGTGGGCACGGTCGTCGGGTTCACGCCGTCGATCGATGACCCGGCGACGTCGGGTGCCCTGGGCGAGCACTCGATCATGCTGGGCGGGCATCTGCTGCGGGATCTGGTGGTGACGACCGGGGACATCGAGCAGGTGACGACCGGCACGAACCCGGACGGTGCGATCACCTGGTACTGCACGTGGGTTCCGCTGACGGACGGCGCTTCGCTGGTGGCTGGCTGATGGCTCTGTGGGTGTGTGCGGGAGAGGACGGCTGCGGTACGCGGTACGCGGTCGGTCTCTTCCGCTGCCCGCGCTGCCACAACACAGCCTTCTTTGAGGACGGAGATCCCATGGCGAAGATCACCCGAAACGGCGGGGCGTCCGACGCAACGCTGCCCACACCCGAGGACGCCGCTGCCGCCGAGCCTGTGCCCACAAAGGCGGCGGCAGCGGACCAGCCCGAGCCCGCGGCGCCGGAGGTGCGCGGCGAGCCGGGCCCTGAGCTCGTCGACCTGCCTGCCGATGTCACCGAGCACATGGCGGGCCCTGCGGAGCCCGTAGCCGTAGAGGAGGGAGGTGAGGAGTCATCGCCTGGGAGCAGCTCATCAGCATCTACCGAGACGCCGCCGACGAACTCCGAGCCGAACGCGAAGCCCCGCCGGAAGCCTGCCCGAACGACGGGGAGCCGCTCAGGGAAGGGCCCGACGGAGTCCGATTCTGCCCCTTCGACGGCTGGTCAGAAGACGGACGAGTCATCGACTGCTGACTGACCACCACCACAACCAACACCAACACCAACACCAAGGAGACGAGATGAGTCTCGTGAAGCCCCCGATGTGGTCCTACCAAGTCGTGATCAGTCCACCCGGCATGGAGAACGTGGACGCGAAGACCAAGGACATTCGGGCCGCCTACTTCCAGGCGGAGGACGGATTCACCGTCTTCAAGAACGACGAACACCAATCGGTGTTCGCGGTGCGGGCCGACTGCCTGTTCACGGTGGAACGCACCGCCAACTAACCGCACATCACCGAGGCGACGAGAGGAGGTGACGAGAGATGACGACACCGTGGCTTGCTACCCGCGAGGAGATCAAGGCCGAGCTGGACGTGAAAGAGACCGCACGGTCGAACGCCCGGATCGACCGCGCACTCGCCGACGCGACCGAGGCCGTACACGGCCTGTGCCACCGGGTTTTCTACCCCGTGCAGGAGACCCGCTACTTCGATTGGCCGAACGGCCAGTACGCCCGCCCGTGGCGGCTCTGGCTCGACGCCAACGAACTCGTCTCCGTCACCACCCTCACCTCCGGCGGCGTCACCATCGCGGCGTCGGACTACTTCCTGGAGCCCAACGCCTACGGGCCCCCGTACAACCGGATCGAGATCGACCTCGACTCCAGCGCCGCGTTCAGCAGCGGCGACACCCACCAGCGCGCCATCAGCGTGACCGGCCTGTTCGGCTACAGCAACGACGAGACCACCCTCGGCGCCACCGCAGAGACCCTCGACGCGTCCGAGACCGGCATCGACGTCGACGCCACCACCTCAGCCTCGATCGGCGTCGGCTCACTGCTGCGGATCGACTCCGAGCGCGTCATCGTCACCGGCCGCACCCAGCTCGACACCGGACAGACCCTCGGCGGCGCCGGCCTCACCAACGTCAACAGCGCCGTCACCGTCACTGTGCAGTCCGGCGCAGCGTTCGCGGCCGGCGAGTCGATCCTCATCGACGGTGAACGCATGCGCGTCGACGACATCGCAGGCAACACCCTCGTCGTAACCCGAGCGTGGGACGGCTCCACCATCGCCGCACACAGCGTCGGAGCCCCCATCTACGCACCCCGCACCCTCACGGTCACCCGCGGCGCGCTCGGCACCACGGCGGCCACACACTCCACCAGCACGACGGTGTACCGGTGGGACCCGCCTGGCCCCGTGCGTCAGCTCTGTGTCGGCGAAGCCGTCACCAGCCTCCTCCAAGGCCGCTCCGGATACGCGCGCACGGCAGGCAGCGGCGAGTACGAACGCGAGACAACCGGCCGAGGACTGAAAGATCTCCGCGAACGCGTCTACGTCTCCCACGGCCGCAAGGCCCGCACGAGAGCGGTGTAGCCATGCGACTCGACGTGTCCACCAGCGCCCGCGGCCCTCTCTTCGACGGGCGCGCGCAGCGCCTCGCCAACGCCTACGTCGATCACCTCGAACGGCGCCTCGCCGAGGAAGGCCTGACCATCCTGCGCGGGGAGATGCACCGGGTGTTCCGGAACCCGACCGGCTACTACGAGTCCCGCTGCAAGGTCGTCGACGGCAACACGATCACCGATAGCCGTGTGGTGTACGGGCCGTGGCTCGCCGGCATCGGCTCCCGGAACTATCCGGTGACGAAGTTCAAAGGGTATGACCACTGGATCCGGACCCGCGATCAGCTGAACGAGCGCAAGGTTCGTATCGGCGAGCGGCTGCTGCGCCGCTACACGGGACGGATGTGATGTCCCGTGTCTCTTGATCTGCTCACTTACCGGAACACGGCGATCTCTTACGCCATGGCGTCCGGCTTGTTCGGGAACGTTCTCGACCACGAGCCGGTCAGCGCGCCCGGCAGCGGCCTGACGGCGGCGTTCTGGGTGTCCCGCATCGGGCCCGTGCCTATCGGGTCGGGCCTGTCGGCGACGACGGGCCGCCTGCAGCTGATGGGGCGACTGCTGATGCCTGCGGACACCGAACCGCAGGGCGATGTGGACACCGCCGTGACGGGCGCGGTGGACGCGCTGCTTACGGCGTATTCGGGCGATTTCGAGTTCGGCGGCAGCGTCCGTTGCATCGACCTGCTGGGCGCCTATGGGGCCTCGCTCCAAGCAGAGTTCGGCTACACGAGCTTCAGCGGCGGCACGACATACCGGGTGGCGACCATCACGATCCCGCTGATCATCAACGACGCATGGACGCAGGTGGCCTGATGACGGACACGCTCCTTGCGAACTACAGCACCGGCCAGCCCGAGCGCAACCGGTGGCGGCTGGAAGTCGACGACCAGGACTTCAGCGGCGACTTCGACCGCTGCGACATCAACACACCCGCGCAAGTCCATACGATCCCCCGCAACGACACCCCGTGGGCGCACCACGTCCTCGGCGCCAGAGGTTTCACCATCCTCATCCACGCACCCAGCGAACGCCTCCTCGCTCTGGTCGACGGCGGCCGCCAGGTTCACCACATCAAGCCGTCCGTGTCCGGTCAGGCAATCCCGGTGCCCGTGCACTTCCACCAGGCGTGGACCGACCCCGACGGCGTCCAGCGCATGTTCGGCAGCCTCGCTGTCGATCCCACAACCGGCCCGCTCTGGGTCACCGAACCAGTCGGCGCCGACGCGTCGGGAAGGGAGTGAGCCGTGGCGAAGCAATCCGGTCTCGGCCAGGCGTTCTACCTCGGCGGCTACAACCTGTCCGGCGACACCGGCTCAGGCGACGACATCGGCTGCGGCCTCGCCGGAACCCAAGACGTCACCGGCATCGACAAATCGGCATACGAACGCATCGGCCTGCTCCGCGACGGCCGCCTGAACTGGACCTCCTTCTTCAACCCCGCCACCGCACAAGCCTGTCACTTATACAAAAATAACAAAGACAAAGAAAAACA
>NZ_JARGEE010000023.1:0-42034 GCF_033794485.1 Streptomyces sp. MB09-02B | reverse complement strand
GCCCCTACCCGTCCCATCCTCCAGGGGCTTCGCCCCTTTGCCCCCCCTTCATGCCCCCTGGTTGACCGTCGTCTGCGGATTGGTGGGGGCTGGTCACGCAGTTCCCCGCGCCCCTGACGGGGCGCGGGGGGCTTCGCTCGGTGCTGTTATGCCCAGGGGCTCACGGCCGTGAAGCTGCTGTCGGCTCGGAAGGTGTCCGTGGCCTGGTAGGTGTCCACGCGCAGTTCGTAGTTGTAGTGGCGGATGTAGCGGCCGGGGTAGTTGTACGACTCCAGGCGGACGGAGCCGGCGGTCGTGCCCGGACGGGCGCAGTACGTCGCGTCCTTGTCGAACACCGCCGTGCCGTCGTCCGCGGCGAAGCGGACCCTGAAGTCCCAGTGCCGCAGGTAGCGGCCGGCGGAGTCGCGGAAGGAGTAGCAGTTGGCGTCCGCGAGGCCGGGCACGATCGTGAAGGTCGCGCTCTGCTTGACGGCGGTCGTGCTGGAGGACGTCACCGGGTCGACGTACCCGAGGTTGTCGGTGCGGGCGACGGCGTAGCGGCCCGGGAAGTTGACGGACTGCAGGGAGCGGGTGGTGTTGGTGGGGAGGGTGACGCCGCCTGACACCGTCTCCTTGAGGACCGTCAGATGGCGTACGAAGCCGGTGAGGCCCGGGAGCTGGGTCGGGGTCGACCAGGTGGCGAAGTTGTTGTAGCTGTCGCTGTACCAGTACTGCCCGGCGCCGTAGGCGTCGTAGTAGATCCGCCAGCCGCCGTTGTCGAGCTGGACCAGTGCCGGGCCCTCCATGCCGGAGCCGAAGCCCGCCCAGTTGCCGGTCTTCGTGATGGTGTACGGGCCGGTGAGGCTGGAGGCGGTGCCGTACTCGATGTACTTCGTCGTCTCGTTCTTGGTGAACGCGTGGTAGGTGGAGCCGATCTTGACGATGAAGGTGTCGATGTAGTTCGGGCCGATGCCGGAGAGCTGGGTGGGCGCCGACCACGCGGTGAGGGCGGAGTTCGTCGCCGTCAGCTTGTACGGCTTGAAGATGTACTCGCCCTCGGCGGCGATCGACGCGGACAGGATGATGTTGACGCTGCCGTTGGTGTCGACGAACCACTCCGGCGCCCAGGCGCGCTGCAGGCCGCTGATCGGGACCGTGTAGTCGTAGAGGAAGGTCCAGTTGAGGCGGTCGGTGGAGCGGGCGAAGCCGATGGTGGTGGAGAGTGCCGACCAGGTGCGGGTGGTGTAGGTCAGGTAGTAGTAGCCGTCCGTGTGCTTGAAGATGCTGGGGTCACGGATCAGGCCGGAGGGCGGGGTGTACGCCGGGCCCTTGCGCAGGGTGAACCCGGTCGCGTCCGGCGAGTCGTAGACGTACATGTTCGACTCGCTGCTGTTGGTGAACGCGGTCATGGTGTACCGCGTCGCCTGTCCCGTCGGCGGGTGGGCGGCTCCGGCCGCGCCGGCGAAGGCGGTGGTGAGCCCCAGGAGGGCGGCCACCGAGGTGAGGAGGGCGAGGACCGCCCTGAGGGTTCTGTTCAACGCTCGTCCCATTTCTGCGTGAACTGCCCTGAGGCGTGAGGATGTTGTTTTGTTCGGCATGTCGTACATCGTGCGGAACTTCGGTCAGAAGATAAGAGGGGGGTATCTGCACGTCAATGGGTTGCGCAGGGATTGTGCGAGGTCGGGTTCCGCTTAGCTGCCGTCCAGTGTCCCCGAGTTGCCTCCGGTCCCGAGTTTCCCCAGCTCACGACTGGTTTCCCGAGCGGCTCACAGGAGGGCAACAGGAAACCCGTCGACCCGGCGGGTGACGGGGGCAACTCTGGATTCGTCAGCACGCAGCAAGACCACCACCAGCAGGACCCACGACCAAGGGGGAACGATGCGCAAGCTCAAGACGATGCGGACCGCGGCGGCACTGGCACTCGCGGTCGGCACGATGACCGCGGTGGGCGCGGGCCAGGCCCAAGCGGCTCCGCAGGCCACCGTCCACGGCTGTGCCTCCGGGTACGTCTGCCTGTACCCCGGCGCGGGCTGGAACGGTGACCGCCCGACCATCACCTACTACCGGTACGGCACCTACAACCTGAACAACGTGACCGGCACGTACCGCATCCTCAACAACCAGACCGGCAACGCCTGGTTCCGCACCTGCACCGGCTACAACGGCACGGGCTGCGAGGGCTTCCTGTACCCCAACATCTACATCGACAAGAACATGACGCCGATCAACTCGGTCGTCGTGGGGCAGTAGCCCTGGTCGCTCGATCGCTTGCTCGATCGCTTGCTCGATCGCTTGCTGGATCGCTTGCACGAACGTCCGGAACCGCATCGGCCCGCGGTTCCGGACGCTCGTGTTTGCGCCACTCCGAGTGAAAGGCTTGTCCGCCCTCAGCGTCCCGACAGTAACCTGGGCATCCGCCGTCTCACGGCCCGCACTGCCCTGGGGGACACCTTGAGGGACCCGCAGCTCGGAGATGCCCCCGAGCACCCGACCGACGGGGACGGGACCGCGCCGACCACGCCGTCCTTCCCCGCACAGCTCAGACGACTGCGGCGGGAACGCGGACTGTCGCTCACCGACCTGGCCCGCAGCACCCACTACAGCAAGGGCTACCTCAGCAAGATCGAGACCGGTACGAAACGCGCCACCGTCGATGTGGCCCGCCTCTGCGACCAAGTACTGCACGCCGAGGGCGAGTTGCTGCGGCTGGTCGAGCGGCAGGCCCCGCCCGGCGACGGCGGACCCGAAGGGGAGACCGCGTCCCGGCAGTCGGGCGGCACGTGCCCCTACCGCGGTCTGTCGGCGTTCACCCCGCAGGACGCGCAGTGGTTCTTCGGACGGGAGCGCGCGACGGCCGCCCTGGTGGAACGGGTCTTCGAACGAGTCGGCAGCGGACCGCTGATGCTGGTCGCCCCCTCGGGCGCGGGCAAGTCGTCCCTGCTCAACGCCGGCCTCGTGCCCGCCCTGAAACGCGGGGACTTCCCCATGCCGGGCGCCGACCGCTGGCCGGTGGTCCTGCTCACCCCCACCTCCCGCCCCCTCGACGAACTGCTGGAACGCACCGCCAAAGCGGTCGGCGGGGACCTCGGCATCACCGTGGAGACGGTGCGGGACAACCCCGCCGCCCTGCTCGCCGCAGTACATGCGATGTCGGACGAGCCGCACACGGCCCTGATGTCGGACGAGCCGCACACGGCCCTGGGGGACCGCAGACCCCCGCCCCCTCATCCCGTCCTGATCGTGGACCAGTTCGAGGAACTGTTCACGCTGTGCTCCGACGACGAGGAGCGCCGTGCCTTCGTCCAGGTGCTGCGCGCCCTCGCGACCACCGGGCCGGAGGACGACACGCCCGCCCCGGCCGTCGTCGTGCTCGGCGTCCGCGCCGATTTCACCGGAAGCTGTCTGGGCCTGCCCGAACTGACCCCGGTCCTCACCGACGGACTCTTCGTCCTGGCCCCCATGACCGTGGCGGAGCTGCGGGAGTCGATCACCCGCCCCGCCGAACTCGCCGGTGTCACCCTCGAACCCGGCCTCGTCCCGCTGCTCCTGCGCGACGCCGGACTGCGCGACGAACCCGGGCCACCACTACGGGGCACCGCGCACGTCGGCGGGGCCGACGCCCCGCACCCCTCCGGAATCGACGCCCCGCACCCCTCCGGGATCGGCGCCGCGCACCCCTCCGGGATCGGCGCCGACGAGACGCCCTCCGGCGCGCTCCCCCTCGTCTCCCACGCACTGCTCGCCACCTGGCAGCGCCGCACGGACTCCGCGCTGACCGTCGACGGGTACGAACGGGCCGGTGGCATCCAGGGAGCCATCGCCCGCACCGCCGAGAACGTGTTCGCCCGGCTGTACCCGGCCGAGCAGCGGACGATCCGCCGCATCCTGTCCCGTCTGGTGGTGGTCGCGGACGGCGCCGGAGCGACCCGTCGCCGGACGAGCCGGGCCGCCCTGATGGCACAGCTCGGCGACGCGGACGGCACGGCCGCCGCGCTCGACGCCTTCGTCCGCGCCCGGCTCATCACCCTGGACAGCGACACGGTCCAGATCACCCACGAGGCCCTGCTGCACGCCTGGCCCCGGCTGCGCGACTGGATCCACGCCGACCGCGCCGGCCTCCTCCTGCACCAGCAACTCGCCCACGCGGCCGCCGAATGGGAGCGCGAGAACCGCGACCCGTCCGCCCTCTACCGGGGCACACGGCTGGAGACCGTACGGACCTGGGCCGACGAGTCCGACGGCCGGCGTCGCCTCGGCCCCGGCGAGGAGGCGTTCCTGAGGGCGAGTCAGGCGGAGGAGGACGGCCGCCGCAGACAGGCCGGACGCCAGATCCGGCTGCGCCAGTCCCTGCTCGCCACGCTCGCCGTCCTGCTCGGGCTCGCCGTGACCGCGGGCGGCCTCGCCTACCAGCAGCGTGAGGGCGCCCTCGACCAGGAGCGCGCCGCCCGCTCCCAGGCCCTCGCCGTGCGGTCCGCGTCCCTCGCCGGAGGTCGGCCGGAGGCCTCGATGCTGCTGGCGGAGGAGGCCTACCGGGCGGACACCACCGTCGAGGCGCGCGGCGCCCTCCTGAGCACCCAGGCCCAGCCCTTCTCCGCCCGGCTCGGCGGCTACCGGGGCCCGGTCAACGCGGTGGCCTTCGCGCCGGACGACCGGACCCTGGCGACGGCCAGCTCCGACGGCACCGTCATCGTGCGCCGCGCGACCGGCGACCACCGGACGCTGGCCACCTTCACCGTCCCCGGCCGGGTCCGGTCGGTCGCCTTCAGCCCCGACGGCCGCACGGTCGCGGCCACGTCGACGGACGGCCCCGTGACCCTCTGGGACGTCCGCGACCGCCGTCGGACAGCCGCCCTCCCGGCCGGTACCAAGGGCGACCGGGCGGTGGCCTTCGACCCCCGCGGCGGCACGCTCGCCGTCGGAACCGCCGACGGCGCCGTCGAACTCTGGAGCACCGGGCGCACCCCCCGGCGCACGGCCACGCTCACCGGTCACAAGGGCACCCTCAACGCGCTGGCGTACGCGCCCGACGGCACGAAAATCGTCTCCGCCGGCGCCGACCGGACCGTACGCCTGTGGGACACCGACCGCGCGCGACGGCTCGACGTGCTCGAAGGCCACACCGACGAAGTGCTGGGCACGGCGTTCTCCCCGGACGGACGGCAGGTCGTCTCCGGCGGCATCGACCGGACCGTGCGGCTGTGGGACGTGCGCGGCGGCGAGCAGACAGCGGCGTTCACCGGGAGCAGCGACGACATCAACGCAGTCGCCTACACGCCCGACGGCACGGCGGTGATCGGCGCGGTCGGCGACGGCACGACCCGTCTGTGGGACGTGCGCGGCGGCCGGCAGACCGCCGTGCTCGCCGGACACACCGACTACGTCATGGGGGTCGCCGTGACCTCCGACGGGACCCGGCTGGCCACGGCCGGCTTCGACCAGTCCGTAGTCCTGTGGGACCTGGGCGGGCCGGTGCTGACGGCACGTCCGTTCACGGAGGTCTGGCAGGCGGCCTACAGCCCCGACGGGAAGCTGCTGGCCACCGCCGACACCGACCACACGGTGCGGCTCTGGGACGTACGGACCCACCGCCTCCTCAAGAGGCTCACCGGCCATGCCGAGACGGTCTTCTCGGTGGCGTTCTCCCCCGACGGCAGGACCCTCGCCTCGGCGAGCTCCGACGGCACCATCAGGCTGTGGGACGTGGCCGGGCGCAAGTTCCTGGCGACGCTCACCGGTCACACCGGGGAGGTCTTCTCGGTGGTCTTCGCGCCGAACGGCAGGATCCTCGCCTCGGCCGGCGCCGACCGCACAATCCGCCTCTGGGACATCGCCTCACGACGCGACATCGCCGTCCTCGAAGGACACGAGGACTACGCCAACGCCGTCGCCTTCAGCCCCGACGGCCGCACCCTGGCGAGCGCCGGAGACGACCTGACCGTACGGCTCTGGGACGTCGCCTCGCACCGGGCCCTGGCCGAACTCACCGGTCACACCGGCGCGGTGCGGAGCGTCGCCTTCAGCCCGGATGGCCGCACCCTCGCCAGCAGCGGCAACGACGGCGCCGTACGCCTGTGGGAAGTGCGCACGCGTCGTTTCGAGGCAACCCTCACCGGACACACAGGCTCCGCCCGGGGCCTCGCCTTCTCACCGGACGGCCGCATGCTCGCCAGCAGTGGCAACGACCGCACGGTGCGGCTGTGGGACATGCGGGCGCGGCAGCCCTGGGCGACGCTGTCCGGCCACAGCAACGCCGTGTGGGGCGTGGACTTCGCGCCCGACGGGCGGACGGTCGCCAGCAGCAGCACCGACGGGACGGTACGGCTGTGGGACCTCGACGCCGGGGCAAGCCTGGAGAAGATCTGCCGCGTGAGCGCCGGGCTCGGCCCGGCGGAACGCGACAGCCTGCTGCCGGGAACACCGGTGTCCGCAGGCCCGCCGTGCGGGCGCCGCTAAGAAGTCATCTCATTTGGTGTTCGCGGGTGGGCTGTTGGTCGTGGTGGGGATCGTTGAGCGGCTGGTGCCAGACGAGTTGTGGGTGCTGTTCCAGCGTGTGGTGCCGGAGGCGCCGTCGCGGCCTCAGGGCGGTGGGCGGCGCCGGCACTGCGCCGTGAAGTACTGGCCGCGATCGTGTTCGTGGCCACGTCGGGTTGTACCTGGCAGCAGCTGCCCACGGCGTCGTTCGGCCCTTCGGGGGCGACAGCCCACCGACGGTTCTCCGAGTGGAGCAAGGCCCGGGTGTGGGCCAAGCTCCACCGCCTGGTCCTCGACGAACTCGGTGCCCGCGGCGAGCTCGATTGGTCCCGCTGCGCGATCGACTCGGTGAACATGAGGGCGGCCTGGGCCATGAGTTTGCTGAGCTCCGCCACCGCATGGTCGCGCTGGCTCTCCCGCACCGCGTCCCCACGCCCGAACCACTCGGCGACCCGGCCCCGAAAACCGTTTCACAGGTCAGTCCCCGCTGCCTGGACCACTGCAGATCCGCCCGCCGCCGCTGTCGCCGATACCAACTCGTCCAGCATGCCGCCTCTTTCAACTCCCGTGGCCCTGCGGGCATTACGACCCTAGCGCGCGAAGGGCGCCCGCGGAGGGAACTCGCACCTGGTCGGGGCCCGGCAAGGTCGACGCCCTCGATGGCGTCAGCCGCTGCGGTACGGAGCAGCCCGGCGCCGCGTGGGACTACCTCGCCTCGGTAGTCCCCTGAGCCGGTCCCCGCCCCGTCTCCCGGCCCTCTCCGCCGCGTTGGGTACGTCCTGCTTGCTTTGGGGGCTCACCCCGACCTAATATCGTCATCGTGACGATAATCGCCCAGTGGCCCCCGCTCCCTGCAGGCATCGACTCCAGGGGCCTCGAGTCCCTCCACGGACTCGAAGTGCACAAGTGCGTGGCCCGCGGTCCCGCCGTCCACCTCAATGCGCTGCCCGCGGCCGTTCCGGGCTGTGGGGCCCACGGCCACGTGGGGATCGGCGACGGCCTCAGCACGGAGAAGTGATCATGTTCGAAATGCCGGTAAATCCCTTTGAGCTCTCCGAAGAAGTGCTGAGCCGAATATCTGCCGATGACTCATGGACCCCGATCGAATCGGAGATCTCAAAGGCCAACGCCAAGGTGATTCGCCATTTCCTCACTCCGGCCGAAGTGGAGGCATTCGCGACCGAACTGGCCGCCCAGTGCTTTGCCCCGGTGGGCCGAGACGGCGTTGCCGCCGACTACGCAGAGGGAGATCCGGTCGCTCATCTCCGCGCCACGGCCGAATCCACATCCCTGGCGGCAGAATTCTACCGCAGGCTGCGGACGCTTCTGTCGCTTGAAGTGGGATCGGATGATCCGACGGATTCGGACGGAAGGCCCTGGAGGCCGGCGGCCGTCAATCCGCGTATGCGCTTCATCACGTACGAACACGGCGGATTCATTGTCCCACACTACGATTCTCCATATTTCGCCCCAGACGGAAGGCGCACTCTCCTGACGGTCGTCGTCTACCTGTCGTATGAGGCCGTGGGCGGAGAAACGCGGTTCATCGCCGATAAGCAGAACGATCTTCCCTTTGCGCAACGTGACTTCTCTGACTGGCCGCGGCTCGCGAAGCCTGAGGAAATAGTGAGTGCCCTCCGCCCCGAACCGGGCGATGCGCTCCTCTTCTGGCATCGGACGCTTCACGACTCGGCCCCGCTTCTTGAGGGTAAGAAAACAATACTCAGAACCGACGTGCTCTACGAGCCAGTGGATGTGCCTTGAGCAGCGGCAAGGCCACCGTCGCGCTGTCCCTCACCCCGGAGACCGACGTCCGGCACGCCGTGATCGCCCACCTCCGAGCCGGGCGGCATCGGGTCCTGCCCGCGGCCGGACATCGAATCCACTCGCACCGAACGGCAGGGAGAGCAGCATGACCAACGGGAGGATCCACACCGACTGGGTGGAGACGGTGTCTCAGGACGGCCTGCACCTGATGCAGACGCGCTTGGAGGTGAGAGTTCCTACGTCTGAGGGTCGCAAGTTCATCACCTGCGGTCTGGCCCGGAAGACGTACGTGGTGAAAGACGGTATTGCCTGTCGGGTTTCGTCCTACGCACTCGGCCGCGACCTGGGCAGCCCGGGCAACTACGACTTCGAGATCGTTTCTGCGACGGGGGGCCCTCCGATCCGGAGGTTCTTCAACTGGGACGGCGTGCCGGCCGAGATACTCGAGGGCGCTCTGTTCGACGCGCATGAGGGGCTTGACGATGGCGAGTACATCGTCCGGATCGCGGCGGGAATGACGACCAGCTGGGACAGCGGGACGGGACAGGGCATCGAGCTCCATGTCCCGTGCCACGAGCTCGCATTCGGCGTGGTGGGATCCGCACCGCAGGAGGTGCGCGCGAGTACCGGCGGCCCGTGGGCGGCGCGGCCCTCCGTGGAGATCCCCGTGGTCGATTGGCGCGATCAGTCCACGGCGGAGGCGGCATGGGAGGCCTACCTGAACGGGAGCATAATCAGTCGGGATGCCTACGGGATCTTCTCCCCGCAGCATCTGATGAGGAATCAACGGGATACCGCTCTGGAGATTCTCCGGAGCGAAGGCTACGCCATACCGCGAACCCCGGAACCCGCCGAGACGCCTGGGACCTGGCGCCGCTGGGGTGGAGCATGGATGCCGGCCGATGTGCTCGCGGCCCTTCACACCGTGCCGGACGACACCGCGCAACGTGCGTGGTATCAGGGAGCGAAGGAATCCCTGGACAGCGCATGGGATATGTACCTCCTGTGGACCACCGACGTGTTCTGACCGGGCCCGCGCTCCGTCCATGACCACCGTGGCGGGCCGTCGGCAGTCACCCGGCACCGAGGTGCCGAGTACCGGCCGCGGCCCGGTCCGCCTCCGGCCTGACTGCCGGTCGCGGCCCGGGCGAGGATGTACGGCAGCACCAGAAGGTGCGCCCGCGAGGTTGCGCCAGCGCGGCATCCGCCACCGCATCGCCCGCAGGGGAATCGAGTCCTCGCAGCGGCTCGGACGCCACCGCTGGACCATAGAACGACCATGGCCTGGCTCGCCGGCTACCGCCGACTCCACCGCCGCGCGACGAACGCAAGGCGCAACGCTTCCTCGCCTTCACCAGCCCGGCCCGCACCCTCGTCTGCTACCGCAGACTCACCAAATGAGATGACCTCCAAGTGAGCAGCCGCCCTGCTCACAGCGGGTTTCCTAGGTGTTTCCCGGTTGCCCGATCGAAGGGGGCGACACCTGCGCCCGCACGAGAAGGCCGCGGAACGGCAAGCTGCTGCAAGACCGCAACGACCGCACGACCGCAACGACCGCAACGACCGCATGATCCACGTCAAACAGGAATCGGGGGTCCCGGCATGGTGAGCCGGACCGGACTCAACCGCCCACTGAACGCACGCGCACTGATCACACGCGCACTGATCTCTCTTCTGGCCGTCCTCCTCTGGGTGCCGGTGGCCACGTCCGCCACCGCCCAGGCGGCACCCGCCGCTCCCGCCGCCGGCGACTGCCGCCCCCTCGCACCCGGCGCGTCCGCGGCCGCCGAGCGGGCGATCGCCGCCGCCTGCGCCGAGGTCGCCGCCGGCACCTGGTACACCTGGGGCGGCGGCCACGGGGCCCAGCCCGGACCCACGTACGGGATGGTGGACCCCAGCGACCCGGAGGACAGCAAGCACGACCCCGAGCGCCGCGGCTTCGACTGCTCCGGCCTGGTCCGCCACGCCTACGCCCAGGCCACCGGCGGCTCCGACATCCTCAACGGCGTCGCAAGCCAGCAGTACTACACGCACCGCGCCGCCGCGCGCTTCACCGCCGCCCAGGGCCTCGCCCCGCTGCTGCCCGGTGACCTGCTGGCCTGGGGCACCAAGAAGGACCTGCAACACATCGCCATCTACCTGGGCGCCGGCAAGATGGTCGAGGCCAAGGAGTCCGGCACCAAACTGATGGTGAGCGACGTGCGCCTGAACGGCTCCTACTTCGGCGCCGTCCGCGTCAACACCGGCGCGGTCACCGGCCACGTCCACCAGACCTGGGGCACCGACGTCTGGACCAAGGCCCAGCCTAGCCTCGGGGCCGACCGCGTCTACGCCTTCCCGTACTCCACCACCATCCGCGTCCAGTGCCAGAAGCACGCGGAGAACGTGATCGCGGAGGGCTACGAGAACGACGTCTGGTCCTACCTCCCCGACTACAAGGCCTGGGTCACCAACATCTACATCAAGGGCCCGGCCTGGCTGGCCGGCGTACCCGACTGCAAGGAAGCGCCTCCCACTCCGTGACGGACTCGTGCCGGTGACCGTGGGGGGAGGTCACCGGCACGAGCGCATTCTGAGGCACTGGCACAGCCGCCGACGGAGCTGAGTGAGGACAGGGAATTGGGGGGTGGACCCCGACGCGGTGGAGGACGCCGCGCCTGGTCCGGAGGGCTCACCGGAATGCGCGACGCACGGGGTGCCGCCGTCCGGCCCGTACAGTACGAAGTCCGGCTTCATGCGGATCGCGGCGGCTCTGTCGAGGTGGTGAGGGTCCTGGAGCCGGGCGGTGTGACCCGAACCGGTGGTTCGGAACGCCTCCCGCAAGGCGACCGTCACGAAGTCCTCGAAGAGCCTGTTCATGTCGAACAGGAACCCGTCGATGCGCAGCCCGCCGGGCGAGTGCTCGGCGGAGATGCCGTCCAGGACAGTGCGGGCGAGGTGCAGGGCGTGGTGGTATCGGGCGTTGAGGCGGGTGGGCAGCCAGTCGGGGATCGGCTGCCCGCGCACGATCGCGGTCACACCGGCCAGCCGGGCGCGCTGGTGCAAGAGCCTGCGGCGTACGTCGCGCGGCACACCGGGCAGCCGAAGGGGACGTTCGACGGCCGTACGCAGGATGCGGTTCTCCGCGATGTCGGTGGTGAACTCGTCGTATGCGATCTCCACAGGCAGTGTCGCCCCGAAGCGCCGTCGTATCTGCTCGGCCTCCCGGAGCCGTCCGCGGACGACGAGAGCGCTCTCCTCCGCCGCCTTGTACCCCTGCAGCAGCCCTTGCCGCAGCGCCCGGTCCACCTGCCGCTCCACCGCGTGGGCGAGCGCGGGCACCAGATCACGGTGCTCAGCAACCTCGACTTCCCCGTCCCGCCAACTCCCCTTGGGATCAAGGCTGTAGCCGAGCAGGAAGAAGAGGCGGACGATGGGCACCTTGGGGGTGACACGCACGGTGACCGGCTCGCCGCCGCCCGGTACGGTCACGGCCACCGCCCCGACCTTGCTGCCCGCCCGCAGCGACCAGTGCCCCGGCGCGTACGGGTCGGGGGTCGCCTCCACGATGTCGGCGGCGGCGAGCGCGCGACCGATGGGCTCGGGGAGGGCTCGGCGGACGGCCGGCGCGTGCTCCACCAGCTCTATGGGCTCGACAGAGTCCACGGCTTCCACGGCGGACGTCACGCCAGCGACTCCCGCAGCGCGGCCAGCCCGTACCGCTTCTCGATGTCCGCACCCTCCCCGTAGTGGTGCTCCTCCAGCAGCGGAAGGATCTTCGTCCGCAGGTCCGCTCCAGGCCGCCCTCCCGGTAGACGCCCTTCTTCATCAGATACGAGGGCCCTATACGGAAGTCCGCTTCGTCGATACGGGAGTTGAGCGCGTCGAGCAGGTCGGCCGTCTCGGTGTCCTTGCCCTCCTTGGCCAGCCAGCGGCGCAGCAGCCCACTCGTCGGTTCCGTGCGCGGCGACAACTCCACAAACGCGAACCGGCGCCGCATCGCCGCGTCCACGAGGGCGATCGAACGGTCGGCCGTGTTCATCGTGCCGATCACGAACAGGTTCGGCGGCAGTGCGAAGTCGTCGCCGGAGTACGTCAGCCGCACCGACTTGTTGCGGTACTCCAGCAGGAAGTACAGCTCGCCGAAGACCTTCGCCAGGTTGGCGCGGTTGATCTCGTCGATGATCAGGAAGTGCGGGATGTGACGGTTGCCCTCGCGGGAGGCGAGGTCGGCGAGTTCGCGCAGCGGGCCCGCGGTGAGCCGAAAGGCGACCTCTCTCGTCTGCGGGTCCTCCTGGGGCCGGAAGCCCTCGAAGAAGTCCTCGTAGGCGTACGACGGATGGAACTGCACGAGTTTGACCTGCTCGGGCCCGCTGCCGAGGAACTCGGCGAGCTTCAGCGCGAGGTAGGTCTTGCCGGTGCCGGGCGGCCCGAACAGCACCAACTGCCGTTCGTCCGAGAGGAGTTCACGCACCTCGCGCAGCCACGCGGTGTCGTGCACCAAGAGCTCGTCCGCCAGCTCGTCCGTGGGCTCGGGCAGCTCGAGCTCGCGGCGGGCGACGATCGCCGGGATCTCGACGCTCGGGTCCCGGTCTATGGCTTTGGCCTCCTCCGTCAGCTCTTCGTCGCTTCGGCCCAGCCCTTCGACGAGGGCTTGGACGGGTGTCAGATCGACGACGTCGTGCTGGATCGAAAGCTTCTGCTGGAGGGCCTCCGGCAACTCGTCGTACGGGACTCCGGCGGGCCTCCAGCCGGCCCTCCGGCGCAGATTGGACAGCCCGCCCTCGGACTCGACCTGCTCGGCCTCACCGGTGACCGTGCCCACGTACAACTGCCCGTCGGAAATGGCGCAGAGGGTGTCACCCAACCGCATCTGGGTCAGGAAATAGTGCAGCTCGTCGACCATGGCCTGCTTCTGGCTGTACGAGGTGGTGGCGTCGTACCCCTCCTGTACGAACCGCCGCAGCACGCTCTTGGTGGGGTCCGCCTCGTCCACCTGTGGAAGATGCGTGGCCGAGAGAGTCACCCATCCGCCGGGTACCCACAGCCGCTTCACCAGGTCGCGCCCGGACACATTGGAGCCCCGCACCAGCCATGATTTGTGGGGGGTGCGCCACGAGCTCCCGAGATAGTCGACGAGCGGGAAGCCCTCTTCCGTGCGCCATTGCGCCAAGCCGTCAGTGCTGCGTCCTGCCACCACGGAGGCTGCCGCAGAGGGGGAGTTGCACTCGATGTCCCGTGTCGTCTCCCAGAAATCCGGCCATCGGTCCGACTCCTTGCGGATACCGCCGTCCGTCACCAGCCTCTCCCGTTGGGCCGCGGGGTACGGCGGGATGCCGGGGGTCTCCTCGGGATGCACGGGTGAGCCGGCGAGGACGAGGAACTTCAGACTTCCGAGCCCCGGCTTCGCTCTTCGGCCCGCTTTCATCCCTTTCTCGGGCAGCACCTGCCCCCGGGCCCGCGGCCCTCCGTTCGGCAGGGTCAGCAGGAACTCCGGGTACACCGTGCGGGCCCCGGCCCGCACCGCTTCTGGGCGGGCCTCGTCTCGCTCGCTCACTCCCCGCTCCTTGCCTCGGCGCCCGACGGTGCGCTCAGACTTGCCGATCCGCTCCGCGTGCCCCTACCCGCGGGGTACGACGACTGGCGCTCGCCGCGGATCGACGCCTCAGGTCATGGTGTTGCTCCGGTGTGATGCATCAGAGGATCGAACCACTGAGGCATCGCAATGCGTACAAGGACGTTCCCGTACCTCTGCCGATCCGACAGACTGGGCCGATACGACGATGGGGGCGTACGGGTGGCACGTCGGGCATGTGATGGCTGGGTCGGAAGTCTCAAGGGAGAGACACTTTGCTTCACCGGCAAGGTCGTGGTGGACGGCAAGTGGCTGGTGCGTTCGGAATGCGTCCGAAGGGCCGTGCGGCGCGGCGCGACATCGAAGACGGACTTCTCCGGCGCGATCAGCCTCGTGGTCCACGGCGACCTCACCGGCAAGCAGGTGTCCGACACCCGGCGGGACTACAGCGACACCTTGGTGGGCACCGAGCGTGAGCGGGCATCGGGTCATCACGTGCACGTCGTGGACGGAGCCGGTTTCGGTGACCTGATCCACGACTTTCCGGCGCCCTGCCTGGAGCTACGGCGCCCTCCGCGAGGAACCGCCCCAGAAGTGGTACCCCCGCCGGCCAACCGCGACATTCTCGGTGCGCCCCTTCAGGTGCGCAGGATCGGTCGCCATGGGGTCCGGGAGCTGGCCGTCGACCTCAGTTCCCTCGATGAAGCGACCGCCGCCCACGAGAGGACCGTCGGTGCGCTCATCAGTCATCTGGCGCGACAGAAGATCGAAGCCCACACCTTCGCGAGGAACAGTCCGAAGTTCGACGCGGGTTGGGTGACCGGGAAGGAAATCTTCGTCGCCGAGGTGAAAAGCCTGACCGGGACGAGCCAGGACCAGCAGATCCGCCTGGGCATCGGCCAGGTGCTCGACTACGCACACCAGCTTCGGTCCGCGCTCTCCGGCTGGTCGATACAGCCGGTCCTCGTGTTGGAGAAGAAACCCGCGGACAACAGGTGGGGCTCACTCGCCAAAGCGGTCGGTATCAAACTGATCTGGGCACCGGAATTCCGCGGCATCTGAGGCCACACCTTGACCGGTCGACTTCGTACGAGGTGCACACCGGATCAAGCCCGCGAACCGGACAGGCCACACGCGGCGCGAGAGCGAGGTGCGGACCTTTGGACCGGCACCGTACGGTCAAGCGCGCCTGCTGCCGCCAAACCCTGACACTCGAATTCGTACGCCCATAGAAAGACGCACCGCCTTGCCCCACGATAAGGATCACCAGAGGGAACTCTTCGCCCAGCAGTCCCGCGTACGGGGAATGATGCTGGGCCTGGCGCTCGGGGAAACGGTGGGAGGGGCCCGGGGCAGGCTGCCGGTCGGAGGGGCGCTGCGGGCCGGCGTCAGCACACAACTGGCCTGCTTCACCGCCGAGGGCATCATTCGCGCTCAGGTGCGCGGGAACCACAAGGGTATCTGTTACGCGCCGGGCGTGATCCTGCATGCCTACTGCAGGTGGGCCTACTTGCAGGGCATCGAGCCGGAGAAGATGCGACGCCGCTGGAACGCGCACGGCGTCTCGGTGTGGCCGGACGGCTGGCTCGCGGGCGTGCCCGCGCTGGCCGAGCGGCGCGGCAGCGCACCGGCGACGGTGACGGCCCTGTCCCGGATCGAGGCGGGCGAGGAGCGGATGGCCACTCCGAGCCGGGGTTGCCACGCACTGACCCGGAGTCTTCCTGTCGCGGTCGCCGGAGCCGGAGGGATCTCCCAGGCCGGTGCGCTGGCCGCGCTCACGCACGGCGACCCGGCCGCGCAGGCCGCCACTGTTCACGCGACCGTGCTGGCACACCACTGTCTGACCCATCCCGTTCCGGAGCGCGGCCCGGCCTCCCGGTCCGGCGAGTCCGTACGGGAAGCGCTGTACGCGGGCGTCACCGCTCTGCCGTCCACGGGACGGACCCTCACCGGCGATGAGCACGGTCGTCTGACGGCGGCGTTCCGGCAGGCGGTCGACGAGCCGGTGGACGCGGGACGCCTGGCACGGCTCGCACCGGACGCCACCGCCCCCTCGGCTCTGCTCGGTGGCCTCTACACAGCGGCCGCGTTCCCTGACCGTGCCGATTTCCGGGCCGCGTTGGAGTTCGCGGCGGGCGCCCCTGACAGCGACTCGGTCGCCTGCGTCACCGGCGCGCTCCTCGGCGCGGTCCACGGTGCCGAGGAACTGCCGGTCGACCTGGTCGCTCGGCACGAACTGGCCTGGGCCCTGGACGCCTTGGCTCGCGACCTGGTGCTGGAATTCGACGACTCACCCAGCGGCAGCGAGTACATCCAGGGGTGGGACTCGTACTGGTGGCAGCGCTACCCCGGCTGGTGATGTCCACCGGCTAGCCTGTCCACCGGCCGGGCCGCGTCCTGTCGGGAGTAGGCACAGCGCCAGACGTTCGACGAGCCGATCCACTGCACTGCCTGCTCGGGCGTGGTGCGGGTGTCGACGCCCAGGACGTGGATGATGCCCAACAGGCCTTTGGGGCCGCGCACCTGGAGGATTCGCTGGGCGTGACCGCCCGGCTGGGGATGGACGATGACGGCCGTCGGGGCGTCGGCGGACGCGTAGCCGCTGCTGTAGGTGAGGAGCTGGTGGACGTCGGCCGCGCTCACGCCGTGGCGGTCGTAACGCTTGTACTTGGCGTCCACGGGCAGCAGCGTGCGTTGTGCCCTGTCGTGTCCTGGGGGTCCTGGAAGGCTGAGCAGGAGATCAGGCCGGAAGGTCGAGGCGTTGCCCAGGTCTCCGCGGACGGTGATGCCGACGCCGCTTCCACCGGGTACGGCGTGGCCGCCGTGCGGGCCGACGGCTTCGGTGCCGAGACGGCGGACGACGGCTTCCCAGAGCGCGGGCATGGCGAGCAGGAGACCGTCCGCCGTGGTGCCGAGGTCGGTGAGCAGGTCGGTCACGCCTCCACCGCGCAGCAGCAGGCGGGCCCAGGTGTGTGCGGGCCGGTAGCGGGCGTTGAGGCGGGTGTAGTGGGTGCGGTCCAGAGCGCGGAGCGCCGCGGCTGGGGTCGGGGCCTGCGGAAAGGCGTCGGCGGCGCTGTGCAGAGCGCGCGCCAGACCCGGACTGGCGGTCAGGGTGAGCGCCGTCTTCAGCGCGCTCCCCAGAACTCGGTTGTCCCAGATGTCCGCCTCCCTGTCGAAGGTGCGGACGTGCAACTGGTCCAGTTGCCCGTAGCGGCGGGTGGCCTGGGCGGCCATGTCCAGGCGCCCCCGGAGCACCGGTTCGACACTCCGGCGGCGTACGTAGTCCCGGCGCAGCCCCTCCCGCAGCAGCCGCTCGCACTCTTCGAGCAGGGCGGCGGCGACCAGGTCGGCGTATCCGTCAGGACCGGTGGCCCACCGCCTGGCCGTCGCCGGGACAGGCGTACCGAGAGCGTAGGCGAGCCAGCTCATGAGCTGCTCTCCCTGAATGGCGAACTTGGGTGCGATGACCATGCGGACACGGTCCAGGACCAGGACCCCCACGGTAGCGTCGGCCTTGAGTCGCCAACCGGTGCGCTCCCTGGTCAGGGTGAGGCAGCCCCGGGCCTGGAGGGCGTGCAGACGGTCGACGTCCCGGGGAGTGAGTTGATCGGGCTCCAGCGGGACGGACTCGTACTCGCCGAGCTGGACGGGGGCGCGGTCAGGCATCCGGGCCGGGACCGCCGCTGGTGAACTCGGTCGCCAGCGCGTCCGCCAGGTCCTGCGGGGGCATGAGGAGCGGACGGCCGGTCCCGGCGTCGACCAGGCTGCCGAGGATGCGGTGCAGCAGTTCCGCCCGGCCGAGGCAGTAGTCCTCCAGGAGCGGGATCACCTCGTGGTGGAAGGCCGCGGCCAGATCCTCCTCGGTGGCGATCGGCTCACCGTCCCGCAGCAGGTAGGCGTGCCCGATCTGGTGGTCGGCGTCGAGATGGCGGGCGATGCGCGTGTTGAGGGACTCGAAGAACGCGGCCAGGTCCAGAGGGCCGACGGTCCCGGACACCGCGTCCGGGTCCGGGCCCACGGGCAGGAAGGCGAAGCGGCGACGGACCGCGGCGTCCAGGTGGCTGATGCTCCGGTCGGCGGTGTTCATCGTGCCGATGACCCGGACGTTCGACGGTACGGAGAAGCGGCGCTTGCTGACGGGCAGGGCGACCGGCAGGTTCCGCTTGTCGAGTTCGAGGAGCGTGATCAACTCGCCGAAGATCCGCGGCAGGTCACCGCGGTTGATCTCGTCGACGATCAGCAGGAACGTCTGATCGGGATGGGCGGCGGCCCGGCTGCACAGGCTGTGGAACAGGCCGTCCGTGAGAGCGAGGGTGAGCCCCGGGCCCGTGGCGCTCAGGTCCGGCTTGAAGCCCTCGACGAAGTCCTCGTAGCCGTAGGAGGGATGGAAGGTGACCATGCGGACACGGTCACCGTGCAGCATCTCGGCCTGCGCCTCGGCTCGTTGGCGGGCGTCGGCATCGGCACCGAGCACGTCCGCCCGGCCGTCCAGGGCGAGGGCGGCTCCGAGCGCGAGCCGGGTCTTGCCGGTACCGGGCGGGCCGTGCAGGATCACCTGCCCCTTGCGCTCGAGTGCGTCCAATACGGTCTGCACGTCCTCGGGCAGCGCGACCGGTGTGCCGAGGCCTGCCTGCGCCTGTTCGGTGCCCGGGACGGAGCTGGAGTCGACGTTGTGCGCGGTGAACCTGGCGAAGAGGGACGGGTCGACCTTGGCGAAGGTGGACCGCCACCCGTGCTGGGGCTTCGGCAGTTTCTGCGCGTGGGAGAGGTCCCAGACCACCGGGACGACGTGGTGGAACTCCGGCCGGTCCGGGTCGTAGCGGTAGCTCCCCTCGACCCTGCCGGTGGCCAGGACCTCGTCCGTCCCGCGGTTGGCGACGACCCGGTCTCCCGCCTCCATGTCCCGGTAGGCAAGCAGTCGGCGGGCGAGGGTCAGGCTGCCGCCAGTGCTGCGCGGCCAGTGCGCGTCCAGGGCCTGCTTCAGTTCCGTGTCGCTCTGGTACTGGCCGAGATCGCCGATCTCGTCCCACCCGACGCCGATGAACCCGCCGTCCCGGCATTCCTCCCACAGGCGGCCGCGCTCGCCGGGGGCGATCTTCCAGATGGTGCGTTGCCGGGGATTGAAGTGCTTGTACAGGAAGCGCATCACCTCCTGACCCGTCCAGCCCTCGAACTCCTCACGGGCCCGCACGAGTTCTCGCAGTTGACGGTTGGTGCGCGAGGCAGGGACGCCGGCCTGCGCCTCACCGCCGAGCAACGTGACGAACGTCCGCAGATGTTCGGCCGCGTAGATCGGCAGGAAGTGCTGAGGGAAGTAGGTCGCCAGGGACTTCGTCACCAACGTCGGCCCGTACCGCAGCACTTCGAGGTCGTCCAGCGCCTCGAAGTCTCCTGACCCGACGGCGTCGAAGGCCCGGACGAACTGTCCGCGCAGTTCCGCCCAGGCGTCCTGCGGGTCCATACCCCTCAGCGGAGCGGCCAGCCGCCATTCGCCGGAGTTGTGGTGGTACATGATGTGCTTCGCGGCACTGCCGCCCCTGATGCTGCCCAGGTTCGGGGTGAGGAACTCCAGCAGCCGGCAGTACGTCGGCGCCGACCCGGGCGGCGCGGCCTGCCCGAGGGCGTACCGCTCCAGCGGCAGCTCCGCCCACTCCTCCAGCGGAAACCGGGACAGCACCTGCTTGCGTTCGTCCTCGGCAGCCGACTCGAAGTCCACCAGGCCAGCCCGGTCGAACTCGGCCGCCGCTGTGCGCACATCCACCCCGTTCGTCATGGGGCCATGATGCCGGAGTACGAGTGGCGTTACCCGCGCGGTGCACGGTGGGGCAACTTTCTGTGTGCGAGTCAGGTGGCCGGCACGATGCTCGGCACAACGAAATCCGTTCCTGGACAGTGGGTACAACGGCGACGGGAGATGTCGTGCAGGACTGGATCTACATCCTCAATCCGAACAAGGACACCTTTGACGGTGAGCCCTCCGACAAGGAGACCGTGCGCCGTCTCGCCCACGAGGACCCCGAGCTTGACCTCTGGCTCAGCCGACGCAACCGTATGAGCCCGGGCGACCGCCTGTGGTTCTTCTTCAGTCAGCCTGAGTCGGCGGTCGCCGCGGTGGCCGAGGTCGACAGGGAGCCGGGGGAAGACCCCGACGACCCCGATTTCTCCTACCGGGTGGACGTGACTCTGCTGCCCGGGCCCACGGACGCCTTGTACGGCAACCCGGTGGGCCGGGACGAGCTGGAACTCGGCCAGGTCCGGTCGGTGCAGAAGGCCAAGCCGGGCGCGTTGAAGATCCTGTTGGCGCGAGCCGGCCTGTGAGACGACCGCCGAGACGGATCGGTGAGGCGCGTGACACCAGCAACTCCGTTCGCAATGCACACAGTTGCTAACGTTGCCAGGGAGTCGGTGACCGGAACGGGGGAGACGATGACGTTCGGTGACGAGTGGGCGCGACTGGTCACGCAGGACGATCTCGGGGCGGTCGGACATGAGGCGTACCCTGCACCCCACAGGTCTGGCCGGGAGTTCGACATGCGAGGCAGCGGATCAGTGGAACAGCACGACCTGAGTTCGAACGGCAGCCTTCCTGCCCCGCAGGACCCGGGGCGCGACGGGACACGCACCGATCCGGGGCGGAACGGGGACGCCCGATGACATGGACACCTGGCCGGCTCCGACGCAAGCGCGTGGTCCTCGCCGTCGGAGCGGCGGCCGCCCTCTGCCTGACCGGCCCGGCCCTCGCTGCCTGTTCGGGCGCGGTCGAGTCCGGCGCGGTCGAGTCCGGCGCGGCTGACAGAGCGGGCGAGGTGCCGGAGTGGGACGACAAGGCCACGCCGACGACGGTCAGCCGGCAGATGAACATCGACCTGCCGTCCACAGCCACCGACGTGCGTGCCGCACACCAGAACGGGTTCCAGGACGACGGGCTGCTGCTGGTCTTCACCCTCCCCACTTCCGGCGTGGACGGCTTCGTGGAACAGCTCGATCCCGAGAGGGAGCTGAGGAGCCGCGCCGAGCCCCGCTCAAGCGTCGCGAAGCCCATGACTCCCTTCTCCCACCTGGGACTCCCCGAACCGGAATCCGTGCCGGACGTGCGGGAAGGACAGATCTGCGCCCCCTGCGACGGCGACTTGAACTCCCAGGCCGTCGCGGTGCACAGACTGGACGCCAGTGAGAGCCGGGTCTACCTCCGGGCCGTCGACTGACGACGATCTTCAGCGACGACCTGCTCCAGACGTTCTCCACATGTTCCAATACTCCGCGTCACATCCCGCCAGGCTGCGTGACGTTGGCGGGCCCTGGCCAGCGACGGCGATCAGGATCGAGACCTGGGTGGGCGTCGGGTCTGGCGGCGGGGGCGACGGGGTACTCATGGAAGGCCTTCCAGACCCTCGCGTACAAGGCGACGTCGTCTACGTCGTCTACGTCGTCCAGTCACAGTTCGGCGTGCCAGTCCTCCGCGGCCACCAGGCGGTCATCGAGGACTGAGAAGCCTAGGCGGGCACGATCTTGATTGAGGCAGTGAACGGGATGATGCCCGGCTCGACGGTGTCCATGTCGAGGTCCATGTCCAGCATCCCAGCAAGGGCGGTCGAGCCGGGCGGCCGGCACCGAGGGCGGGCAGATCAGCGACCGCAACGCCGCTTCCCACATCAGAACAGTTCCAGGTCCTCGCCGCTGGTGTCCGCGATGACCGGCCGGGACTCGGCAGGGAGGCCGTCCAGGCGGTCGGGACCGGCCGCGGCGGCTACGGCAGGGGCCGTCTCGGCCAACCAGGCACGAAACCGCTCGGCGGCTTCGCGGTAGGGGACTCGCGCCAGGACACGGTGCTCGCCGGAGGGGCAGAAGTCGACGGTGACCGTGAGCAGGCAGGAACGGGGCGCGTTCTGACTGCCCGTCCAGGACGCGCGCAGGACACCGCAGGGCTTGCGTCCGCGGGGGGCTCGGTGGGTCGGGCGCAGTGATCGGCAGGCTGTGTGGGCGGTCCATGCGGCGAGGTGCGGCAGGGGCAGGGTGGTGCGTGCGCGGCAGCCGGGGCAGCGGTGCCAGTGGCGGAGCCAGTCGTCGGTATCGGTGTGGAAGAGGCGGGTGTAGCGGTTCGCTACGCGGATGTCGTTGCTGTACAGGTGGTCGGGGCGTTCCAGTGTGTTGCAGGACTGGCAGACGGGGGCGCGGACGTAGCCGTGTTCGTGGCAGTGGTCGAGCACGGTGGCGGGCGCGGTGCGGCAGACGGCGCACGCCCACCCGGCCACCCTGCGGGAGGTACCGGGCTTCCTGCTGAGCACCGAGTACAGCTGCCCTTCCAGCTCTTTGTTGTACGGGCGCGGTGAGGCGATGGGGCCCTCGGGGCTCGTCGTCCGCCGACCGCCGGCGTCTTGGGCCTGCCGGGGACGGGAGGGCGGCTCGGTGACGGCTGCGCGTGCCTGTCGGGTCCGCGCGGCTTGCACCCACTGCGTCTCGGCGTGCTCGGCCGCGTCCAGCAGCCTGACCACAGCACGCGGCAGCCACCACGTGCGCCGCGTCCCGTCGCGGGTCTGCTCCACGAGCATCTGTCGCCAGTCGATCCCCGCCAGGGGGTACGGCCGGCCGACTTCACGTCGTGGTGCCTGCTCGGGGCCGCCCAGCTCCTGCAGTTCTCCCGTGATGCGCAGGCGCCAACGCAGCGGCGTTTCCCCGTCGCACTCCTCCTGCCTCGGCGCCCCACGAAACGGACCGATGCCGACCAGGTCCTGCCGATCCATCCCCACCGCGTTCAGTTCCACGGCCGCCCGGCGCACCTCGACCTCCGGAACACTCCACTGACCGCCGCTCGCCCGCACCGTCGCCACTACATGGCTGCCGAGCAGGACGTACCCCACCCTGGCACGGGCAGGAGAGCAGGTGAATGCCCCAGCAGCCGTCGGCACAGCACTGTCGGCCGTCAGATCGACCCAAAGAGCGTCCGCCGCACCCAGGGTGATCAGGCCGTCCGCGGGACCGGGCATGACACGCTCTGACATACCGACAGGCTAACGGCGCCACCGCGGCAACGGGTCTCCAAGGGCCTATGCCGGCCGGGCCGCCGTCCGCGACTCCCTGTTCCTGAGCATCTGGGTCGTCAGCACTCGCCGTGGGGTCCCTGAGCCCCCGTCGGTCAATCGTGCGCGGCTGTCAGGCGCGGGCCACCACGCTGACGCCGGTGCTGGTCAGCCTGGCCTCGTCGGGGTCGTCGACGATGCGGCCCATGCCGAAGTCCAGGACCTTGACCGTGCCGCCCTGGGTGAGCATGACGTTGGCGGGCTTGAGGTCCCGGTGGACGACGTCGGCGGCGTGCGCGGCGGCGAGACCGGACGCGATCTGGGCGCCGATGGCGGCGGCCCAGGTGACGGGGAGCTGCCGTTCCTCCTCCATGAGATCGCGCAGCGTCTCGCCGTCCAGGAGTTCCATGGCGAGATAGGGAAGGTCACCGTGGTCCTCGGCGACTCCGCCCGCGAGGAGTCGAGTGAGGTTGGGATGGTGGAGGCGGCGCATGATGCGGACCTCGCGCGCGAAGCGCTGTACCGCCTTGGGGTCGGCGCCGGTGTCGATCTGAAGGCCGGTACGGCGACGAAGGACGGTCTTGAGTGCGACCATGCGCTCAGGTGAAACCGCGAGGGCGTTCATGTCCTCGGCCCGGTGGACCTCTCCCATGTTGCCCTTGCCGATGACGTGTCCGATACGGAATCTGCCGTCGACCAGCTCGTGGCTCACGCCCCGCCCCTCTGCCCCTGTGCGGCGGGTTCTCGCCGTTCCGAAACGGAATGCGTCCCCCTGACCTGACTGCGCCACCGCCCATCGTGACAGAGCGGGCACCGCGACCGTGCCGCACTGGGGGTCCTGCTCTCGCGGCTCCGGAGTGCCGCGGTGGGCGGCGTGGTGCCGGAGTCCACCTTCTTGGAGCAGGTGCAGGCCTGGGGGCTCGGTGGTGCCGAGTGGGAACGGCTGCGGGGCGAACTGGCCCGGTTGGAGCTGCCCGTCCGGGAAGCGCAGGTACACACTGACGCGGACAGCCCTGGTATGGAAAAGGTTGCACCGTTCCGTGGGGAAATCGTGATCGCCGGGACTGATGTGGTACGAGCGCGACTCCTGCGCTACGCGGACGCCATGGGCTCGTGACATCCCGGGCCGTGCGCGGAGTGGCGCGCGCGACTGGCCGGACTCGGCGAGCGGGACACGGCGGTGCTGCGGGACGGGGCCCCCAGTTCTCGATGCTCAGCACTCTTGAACACAGAGGCACCGCGGCTCAAACCGCAGCTGTACACATCCGACGCGATGGACGGCCGATACCGCACTCCGGACCTCGGCCGGCCTGGCATCGTGCTCGTCCACCGCAGGAGCGCCAAAGAGCTCGGATTCGACACTGCGGTCATCCCCGACAGGCACGCCGACTCGGCAGCCGAACCCTCGTCGGCCGCGCTCCGCATGACCTGCGACGTGCTTGCCACACGTGCGCGCAACGAACTCCATCTCGCGTACGACGGGGACGGGGAACCGCCCCTGATGGCGCAAATGGGGTCGGGCGTGTTGTTGCGTGGGTGACGGCCCGTGCGCGACGCCCAGCCTGCGACGCCCACCTCATGCCGGGCGGGCGTCGCAGGGGGAGTCTGGGCGTGCGTGGCACTTTCCTAGGAAGCCGCCTTGCGCACCTCGTCCAGCGAGACCGGCCGGTGCTCCGCCACCGAGAGCGTCGCCGCCTCGGCGATCCAGCTGGCCTCCAGGGCGTCGGCGACCGTGCAGGGGGACGTGCGGGTGCCGGCGACGACCTCGGTGAACGCGGTGAGTTCGGCGCGGTAGGCGGGGGCGAAGCGGTCCATGAAGAAGGTGTGCGGGACGCCGGAGGGGAAGGTGACGCCCGGCTCGGCGGAGCGCAGCGGGAGCTGGGTGTCGAGGCCGGCGGCGATGCTGTCCTTCATGCCGTGGACCTCCAGGCGGACGTCGTAACCCCGGGCGTTGTGGCGGGTGTTGGAGATGACGCCGATGGTGCCGTCGTCGAAGGTGAGGAGCGCGGACGCCGTGTCGACGTCACCCGCCTCCTTGATGTACTCCGCGCCCTTGTTGCCGCCCGTCGCGTACACCTCGACGACCTCGCGGCCCGTCACCCAGCGCACCACGTCGAAGTCGTGCACCGCGCAGTCCCGGAAGATGCCGCCCGACACCGCGACGTAGGCCGCCGGCGGCGGGGCGGGGTCGAGGGTGGTCGACCGTACGGTGTGCAGGGCGCCCAGCTCACCGCTGAGGACGGCCTCGCGGGCGGTCACACAGCCCGCATCGAAGCGGCGGTTGAAGCCGATCTGGGCCTCGATGCCGCTCTCGCGCACGGCGCGCAGCACGGTGAGGCTCTCCTCGACCGTCTTCGCCACCGGCTTCTCGCAGAACACCGGGATGCCCGCCTCGACGGCGGCCAGGATCAGCCCCGGGTGGGCGTCGGTGGCGGCGGTGATCACGACACCGTCGATCCCCGAGGCGAACACCGCCTCGGGCGAGTCGGCCACGGTGGCGCCGAACTTCTCACCGGCCGCCAGCGCCGCGGCGGCCACCGGGTCGGAGACCACCAGTTCCTCCACGACGTCCAGCCCGGCGAGAGTCCCGGCGTGGAAGGCGCCGATCCGGCCCAGCCCCAGGATGCCAATGCGCATGACGAGTGTCCCTTTCGAAAAAGTGCGGATGAACGCGGATGAACGAGGTCGGAAGCAGGTCAGTCCGAGGCGCCCGGGACGTTCTGGTCCCAGTCGATCACCGAGCCGGTGACCACGCCGCTGCGGTCGGACAGGAGGAAGACCACGAAGTCGGCGATCTCGTCGACCTGACCGAGCTTGCCCATCGGGAGGGCGGCGGCGGCCCGCTCCCGCCAGTCGTCGTCCGCGCCGTGGAACTCGCGCTGGATCGCGTCCTCGCCCTCGGTCTCCGTCCAGCCGATGTTGAGGTCGTTGATCCGGACGCGGTCCCAGCGGTGGGCGTGGGCGGCGTTGCGGGTGAGGCCCGCGAGGCCGGCCTTCGCGGCGGAGTACGGGGCCAGGTGCGGCGGGCCGCCGTGCGCGCAGTTCGAGCCGATGTTGACGACGGTGCCGGGCGCCGCACGGGCCACCAGGTGCTCGACCACGGCCTGCATGGCGAAGAAAGGGGCGCGCAGGTTGATCGCGATGTGCGCGTCGAACAGCTCGGGTGAGGTGTCGAGGAGCGAGCCGCGCGAGGTCAGGCCCGCCGCGTTGACGAGGCTGTCGACCCGGCCGTGCGCGGCGACGACCTGGTCCACAGCGCCGCGCACCTGCGCGGGGTCCGTCAGGTCGGCTCGTACGAAGGTCGCGCCGGTGTCCGCGGCCAGCCGCTCGCCGACCTCCACGCGGCGGCCCGTGAACGCGACGGTCGCGCCCTCGCGCAGGGCCGCACGGACGACGCCCGCGCCCACGCCCTGGCTGCCGCCGTTGACGAGGACGACCTTGTCCTCCAGTAGTGCCATGTAGGGGTGTTTCCTTTCGATCGGCCCCGGCGAGCCGTGCCGGGGCCTGTGACGGACCTGGCGGTACGGCCTTCCACCGTGCCTCCGCCTCTGTCAGTCTTGGGGCGCGAGGCCCCTCGTACAACCCGCAGCGGACCATCAAAAACCCATCATCCGTGCCACCGCCGACCCACCATCGAGATCCAGGACACACTGCCATGGCGCACCCCTACACGATCCGTGAGATCGCCCGGCAGGCCGGGCTGAGCCAGGCCACGGTCGACCGGGTCCTCAACGGCCGGGGAGGGGTGCGGGAGAGCACCGCCCGTGAGGTGCACCAGGCCGTGCGGGACCTGGACCGGCAGCGGACGCAGGTGCGCATCGGCGGCCGTACGTTCATGGTCGACATCGTGATGCAGACCCCGGACCGGTTCTCCACGGCGGTCCGTGAGGCGCTGGAGGCCGAGCTGCCGTCCCTGCACCCGGCGGTCGTGCGCTCCCGTTTCCACTTCCGGGAGACGGGGTCGGCGACGGAGATGGTGCGGGTGCTCGACCGGATCGGACGGCGCGGCTCGCAGGGCGTGATCCTCAAGGCGCCGGACGTCCCGGAGGTCACAGCCGCCGTCGAACGGCTGGTCGCGGCCGGGGTTCCCGTGGTCACGTTCGTGACCGACCTGCCGAGCAGCCCGCGCGGCGCGTACGTCGGCATCGACAACCGGGCCGCCGGGGCGACCGCCGCGTATCTGCTCCGGCAGTGGCTCGGCGACCGGCCGGGCGCTGTGCTGGTGACGCTCAGCCGCAGCTTCTACCGCAACGAGGAGGAGCGCGAGATGGGGTTCCGGGGCGTGATGCGGACCGTCGCGCCGACCCGGACGCTGGTGGAGGTCACCGACAGCGACGGCCTCGACGCGACCCAGCGGGACCTCGTCCTCGACGCGCTGGAGCGGGAGCCGGGGATCGCCGCCGTCTACTCCATCGGCGGCGGCAACACCGCGACGCTCGACGCCTTCGCCGCGCTCGGCCGCGAGCCGCACGTCTTCGTCGCCCACGACCTGGACCACGACAACACCCGGCTGCTGCGCGAGCACCGGCTCTCCGCCGTGCTCCACCACGACCTCCGCCAGGACGTCCGCCGCGCCTGCCAGACGATCATGCGCGCCCACCGGGCCCTGCCCGACGAGGGCCCCTTCCTCCCGTCGGCGATCCAGGTGGTGACGCCGTACAACATGCCGCCGGGGGCCGGCGCGGTCGCCGGCCAAGGGCCTGTCTGAATGTTCCCGCCCGTGCGGCTTCAGCGGCTCAGGCTGCGGCTGATGACCAGGCGTTGGATCTGGTTGGTGCCCTCGAATATCTGCATGATCTTCGCCTCCCGCATGTAGCGCTCCACCGGGAAATCGCGGGTGTAGCCGTAGCCGCCGAGCACCTGGACCGCGTCGGTGGTGACCTTCATGGCGGAGTCGGTGGCGATGAGCTTGGCGACGCTCGCGTGGCGTCCGAAGGGGAGGCCGGCGTCGCGGCGGCGCGCCGCGTCGAGGTAGGTGGCGCGCGCGGAATCGACGGCTGCGGTCATGTCGGCCAGCAGGAATCCGAGGCCCTGGTGATCGATGATCTTTCGACCGAACGTGGTGCGCTCGTTGGCGTAGTCGACGGCGGCGTCCAGGGCGGCCTGCGCGAGGCCGGTGGCACAGGCGGCGATTCCCAGGCGGCCGGAGTCGAGGGCGCTGAACGCGATCTGCAGGCCCTGCCCCTCGCCGCCGATCAGCCGTTCGGCCTCCAGCAGCGCCCCGTCCCAGTAGGCGGAGGTGGTCGGGATGCCCTGCAGACCCATCTTCCGCTCCGGAGCACTGAAGGACAGGCCCTCGGCGGTACCGGGTGCCAGGAAGCAGGAGATGCCGCCGTTGCCGGGCGCGACGCGGGCGAACAGCGCGTAGAAGTCGGCCTTCCCGCCGTGGGTGATCCAGGCCTTGGTGCCGGTGACGCGGTAGCCGGCCGCGGTGCGCTCCGCCTTGCAGGCGAGGGAGGCGGCGTCGGAGCCGGCCTGTGGTTCGGAGAGGCTGTAGCCGCCGACCAGCTCGCCGGCCAGCATGTCGGGCAGCCAGCGCTGCTTCTGGGCCTCGGAGCCGAAGGCGTTCAGTGGGTGGCAGGCCAGGGTGTGCACGCTGGTGGCCACGGCGACGGCCGCCCACCGGGCCGCCAGTTCCTCCAGTACCTGCAGGTAGACCTCGTACGGCTGGGACCCGCCGCCGTACTCCTGCGGATACGGCAGGCCGAGCAGCCCGGCCTTGCTCAGGATGGCGAACAGGCCCTCGGGGTACGCCTCGGTGCTCTCGTGCCGCTCGACCCGAGTGGCGAGCTCTCGATCGGCGAGGTCGCGGACGAGCGCGATCAGATCTTCCGCTTCCTCGGTGGGCAGCATGCGGTCGACGGCCATGTCGAACTCCATACGGTACTTGAAGCGGTACTTGAAACGGTACTTTGGTTGGTACTTGAGTACCGTTTAGAGTAGCGCACGGTCGCCCTGGAATACTGATCGAATGACTGAGACCTCCGCCGTGGGCACCCCGAAGCTGACCGGGCGCGGCGCGGCCCGTCGATCGGAGCTGTTCGAGGACCTGGTGGCCCTGCTGATCGGTGAGGGGTTCGCTTCTTTCACGCTGGATGACCTCGCCGCCCGGCTGCACTGCTCCAAGCGCACCCTGTACGGGCTGGCCGGCAGCAAGGAGCAACTGGTCAGGGCGGTCGTGGTGCACTTCTTCCGGGGCGCCACCGCGCGGGTGGAGGCCGCACTGGAGGCCGAACCCGACCCCGCCGGACGTCTGGCCGCCTACCTGGGCGCGGTCGCAGCCGAACTCGCGCCGGTCTCGCCGAGGTTCTTCGACGACGTGGCCGCGTTCGAGCCCGCGGCTGAGGTCTACGAGCGCAACACGCGCGCAGCGGCCGCCCGGATCCAGCAGCTGATCGACGAGGGTGTGGCGGCCGGCGTGTTCCGCGAGGTCCACGTGCCCTTCGCGGCGGAGGTCATCACCTCGGTGATGGTGCGCATCCAGCAGCGCCAGGTGGTGGCCGCGACGGGCCTGGACGACGCCATGGCCTACGCCCACCTCGCCGAGCTGCTCCTGCACGGCCTCGCCCGCTGAGCCGGGCGGGGGCGCGGCCTCACGCCGAAGACCGCTGCTCTGGCCGATCAGGTCCTTCTGACGATTCGCTGCTCGGACCGTTCTCCCGTCCGCCGCGTCCCGCAGTCGTACGGTCCCCGAGTTCCGGACCGTCGGGTCCGGTCCCGTTCAGCTCGTGACGAGCTGGGGCGCCCGGCGCTCGACAGCCGTCTCGACGGCGCTCTCCAGGGCCACGGTCACCGTCCCGTTCACGGACGCCGCGGTCATCGGCTCGCCGAGGCCCTCCCGGTTGCGGAACAGCCACGCGATGTCCCGCCCGAACGACCAGAGCAGCGAGCCCAGCGCCAGCGCGACCAGGCCGAAGCCCGCCGAGTACGGCAGCAGACCGGAGGCGGCGACCAGCAGGAACACGCCCTGGACGGCGGCCACGGTCTTGCGGGCCATGCTGTGCGGCAGGGAGTTGTTCAGCCACGGGGCGACCTTGGCGGCGGCCACGAAGACGTACCGCATGAGACCGATCAGCAGCACCCACGGGCCCATCGACATCGCGACGTACACGCTCAGCACCAGGATCAGGAACGCGTCGACCTCCATGTCGAAGCGGGCGCCCAGCGCGGTCGACGTCCCCGTCCGGCGGGCCACCTGGCCGTCGACACCGTCGAGGATCAGCGCCACGGCCGTCAGCCCGACGAACAGCGAGACCGGCGGCGAGCTCTGGAAGGAGTCGGCGACCAGCGCGGTGACGGCGCCGACGAGTATCGCCCGGCCGAGCGTGACGCGGTTGGCCGGGCCGAAGGTACGGGTCCGGGTGCGCAGCAGGGCGCGGTTGAGGACCGCCCAGGTGGCGAGCCCGAAGGCCAGCCCGGTCAGCCAGCCCGCCGGGCCCAGTCCGATCGCCGTGCCCAGGAAGGCGAGGAGCAGCACCTGGGCGCCGGCGCCCACGGTCGTCTCCGAGAGCAACAGCCGGCCGTCGTATGTGTTGATCAGGGCCACCGCATACCTTCCGAACGTGTGACAAGTGGATCATCGCCGCGTACCGTGTCCGCGAACTTCCACCGCTGCGTACGTGGCGAACCGCTCGACCGTTCACGGAGACGCACATGAAACCGACTGCCAATGCCTTCTGGCTACGCTCCCCGGGGCAGGGCGAGATCCGTGCGGAGACCCTCGCCGCCCCGGTCGACGGCGAGGTCCTGGTCCGCGCGCTGTACTCAGGAGTCAGCCGGGGCACGGAGACGCTCGTGTTCCACGGCCGAGTGCCCGAGAACCAGCGCGCGACCATGCGCGCGCCCTTCCAGGAGGGCGAGTTCCCCGCGCCCGTGAAGTACGGCTACCTCAGCGTCGGTCGGGTGGAAGAGGGGCCCGACGCACTGGTCGGCCGGACCGTCTTCTGCCTGTATCCGCACCAGAGCCGCTACGTCGTTCCCGTGAGCGCCGTCACCGTCGTGCCGGAGTCCGTTCCGGCGGAGCGTGCCGTTCTGGCCGGAACCGTGGAGACCGCCGTCAACGCCCTGTGGGACGCCGCGCCCCTCATCGGCGACCGGATCGCCGTCGTCGGCGGCGGCATGGTCGGCTGCTCGGTCGCCGCGCTCCTCGCGCGCTACCCGGGCGTGCGCGTCCAGCTCGTCGACGCGGACCCGGCGCGCGCCGCCATCGCCCACGCCCTCGGCGTCGACTTCGCCCTGCCCGACGAGGCGCTGGGCGACTGCGACCTCGTCGTGCACGCCAGCGCGAACGAACAGGGCCTCGTCCGCTCCCTCGAACTCCTCGCCGCCGAGGGCACGGTCATCGAGCTGAGCTGGTACGGCGACCGCCGGATCGCCCTGCCGCTCGGCGAGGCCTTCCACTCGCGCCGGCTCACCGTCCGCAGCAGCCAGGTGGGAACCGTCTCCCCGGCCGCCCGCGTCGGACGGACGTACGCGGACCGGCTGGCGCTCGCCCTCGAACTCCTCGCCGACGCCCGCTTCGACGCCCTCGTCACCGGGGAGTGCGCCTTCGAGGACCTCCCGGAGGTCATGCCGAAGCTCGCGAGCGGAGAGCTGCCGGGGATGTGCCACCGGGTGCGCTACGACGCCGAGTGAGCCAGTGAGTTGAGCGTTCTGGTTGGTCCCACCCGCCCCTGAACTGCCCGAACGGAACGCTGACCGCGAAGAAACCGGAAAACTCGGCTGAACAACGGGTAGGAGGCAGCCGTACTACACGGCATGCCCCGGCCCGGGGGCAGACGTACCGCACTGGAGGGTCGTCCGTTGTTCAGCATCACCGTTCGCGATCACATCATGATCGCCCACAGCTTCCGCGGGGAGGTCTTCGGACCCGCGCAGCGCCTGCACGGCGCCACGTTCCTCGTGGACGCCACCTTCCGGCGCGCCGAACTGGACGACGACAACATCGTCGTGGACATCGGGTTGGCCACCCAGGAGCTCGGTGCCGTGGTGAGCGAGTTGAACTACCGCAACCTCGACAACGAGCCCGCCTTCGCCGACACCAACACCTCCACGGAGTTCCTGGCCAAGGTGATCGCCGACCGCCTCGCCGAGCGGATCCACAAGGGCGCCCTCGGGGAGAACGCCAAGGGCATCGCGAGCCTCACGGTCACCCTGCACGAGTCGCACATCGCCTGGGCGAGTTACGAGCGTGCCCTGTGACCGACGTGACCATCGACCGGGCGGCCGTCGGCACCACCGCCCAGGCAGCCGGTGCCACGGACCGGGCGAACGGAGCCCAGGTGAAGGGCGGGGCCAAGGCGAACGGGGGAGAACAAGTGAGACTCGGCTATGTGCCCGTGCAGAACGCGGCGCTGAAGAACGCCGCGATCATCCCCATGTCGCTGCGTTCCGTGCACTTCGTGATGCCGGGCGGCGTCGACGACCCCACCCGGCCCAGCGGCGGCAACGCCTACGACCGGCGGATCTGCCTCGATCTGCCCGGCTTCGGCTGGCAGGTGCACAAGCACGCGATCGACGGCAGCTGGCCCCGCCCGGACGAGACGGCCCGCGCCGAACTCGCCCGCACGCTGGGCGAACTCCCCGACGGCACGGTCGTCCTCCTCGACGGACTGGTCGCCTGCGGCGTCCCCGAGATCATCCTCCCGGAGGCCGAACGCCTCTGCCTGGCCGTGCTGGTGCACCTGCCGCTCGGCGACGAGACCGGCCTGGAGCCCGAACTCGCCGCCGAACTCGACGCGAAGGAGCGCACCACCCTGCGGGGCGTGTCCGCCGTGATCGCGACGAGCGAGTGGGCGGTCCGCAGACTCGTGTCACACCACGGGCTCGCCCCCGACCGGGTCCATGTCGCCGCCCCCGGCGCCGACATCGCGCCCCTCGCCTCCGGCACCGACGGAGTCTCCCGGCTGCTGTGCGTGGCCGCGGTCACCCCGCGCAAGGGGCAGCACCGGCTGGTGGAGGCCCTCGCGACCGTCACCGAACTGCGCTGGAGCTGCGTGCTGGTCGGCGGGCTCGACCAGGAGCCCGAGTACGTCGACCACATCCGCTCGCTGATCGCGAAGTTCGGCCTGGAGGACCGCTTCCACCTCGCCGGACCGCAGGCCGGCGCGGAACTCGACGCCAGTTACGCCGCCGCCGACCTGATGGTCCTCACCTCCTACGCCGAGACGTACGGCATGGCGGTCACCGAAGCCCTCGCGCGCGGCATCCCCGTTCTGGCCACGGACGTCGGCGGTCTCCCCGAGGCCGTCGGCCGCGCCCCCGACGGCGGGGTGCCCGGCATCCTCGTCCCGCCGGAGAACCCGGCGGCCATCGCCGCCGAACTGCGCGGCTGGTTCGGGGAGGCCGACGTACGGCGTCGGCTGAAGGCGGCCGCGCGCGGGCGCCGGGCCGCGCTGGACGGGTGGGCGACCACGGCCCGCAGCCTTGCCCATGTACTGGGCAGGCTGCGGCACGAACCTCGGAGGGCCGCATGACCACTTCTGCCGATATGACCATGTCCGCGGGCGGGCCCCTGTCGACGGGCGGGCCGCTGCCCACGGGAGCGACCCCTTCGCCGGGTACGCCGGTCGCCGCGGCCGGTGGGACCACGGCCGCCGGGGGGTCCGCCGGCGGGGTGCTGAGCATGGCGGGACGCGGGGGAGACACGCCGTCGCCCGAGGGCCACCAGTACGCGCCGCAGTGGCTGGAGTTGCGCGAGAGCGCCGACGCCGACGCCCGTGCGGCGGATCTGCTGGACCCGCTGCGGATCCGTCTCGCGAACCTGCCGGGTCGTGCCACCGGGCTGACCGTGCATGACCTCGGCTGCGGCACCGGCTCCATGGGCCGCTGGCTCGCGCCCCGGCTGGACGGCGCCCAGCGGTGGGTGCTGCACGACCAGGACCCGAACCTGCTGCGGCTGGCCGTAGCGCGGGCGCCGCGCGCCGCCGCCGACGGCAGCCCCGTCACGGTCACCACGCGGCGCGGTGACATCGGTCGGCTGACGGCGGCCGACCTCGACGGTGCCTCGCTGGTCACGGCGTCCGCGCTGCTCGACGTCCTCACCCGCGAGGAGATCGAGGCGCTCGCGGCGGCCTGCGCGGGCGCCGGGGTTCCCGCGCTGCTGACACTCTCGGTCGTGGGCCGCGTGGACCTGGTCCCCGCACACCCCATGGACGCCGAGATCGCCGAGGCGTTCAACGCCCACCAGCGCGAGAGCGATCTGCTCGGTCCGGACGCGATCAACGTGGCCTGTGAGGCGTTCGCCCAGCGAGGCGCCACGGTCCGGGTCCACCCGAGTGCCTGGCAGCTCGACACCCGGCACACCGCGCTCGTCGAGGAGTGGCTGCGCGGCTGGGTCGGCGCCGCCTGCGAGCAGCGTCCCGAACTCACCGAGCGCGCCGAGGCCTACCTCCGCGACCGCCTCGCGGCCAACGCGGCCGGTCAACTCCGCGTCGTCGTCCACCACAGCGACCTGCTGGCGCTGCCCCGGCCGAAGGGCGGAGCCTCATGACGGCACCGGTGGAGGAGACGGTCGAGGCCCACCCACCGGCGACGGGGGAACGCATACGCCTGCGCCCGCGCGGAGTCCGGGCCCGGGTGAAGGCGGGCACACCGGGCGCGCGGGCGAGGGTCCGCGCGCTCACACCCGGCGCGCGCTCACCCGAACCGCAGCCCGTGGCGGCGGTACCGGGTGCACGCCCGCCGCGGACCACGACCTCGACGCCCCGTACTCCTTCGCCGGTGGACGCGTCACCGGCGCCGGCCAGCTCGTCGGCGGTGGCGACGACCGCGGGTTCGCGTACTCCCTCACCGGCGGTCGCGTCCGACGGCCCCTCCGCCTCGGAGCGGACTCCCGCTGCGGCGCCCGCGGCGCCCGGTCCGGCACCCGCCGGGTCCCGGACCGGCTCCCGGACCGGCTCCCGGTTCGTCCGTGTGCTGCGCACCCACTTCGGCACCCTCGCCGGAACGGCGATCCTCGTGGTCGTGTTCTGGCGCATGGGCACCGGAGTGTTCGTCGACGGGCTGCGGCGGATCGACGGCGCGACGCTCGCGGCGGCCGTCGGGATCGGTGTGCTGACCACGGTGTGCAGCGCGTGGCGTTGGTGCGCGGTGACGCGGGCGCTCGGGCTGCGGCTGCCGCTCGGCCCCGCCGTCGCGGACTACTACCGGGCGCTGTTCCTCAACGCGGCACTGCCCGGCGGTGTCCTCGGCGACGTGCACCGTGCGGTGCGGCACGGACAGAGCTCCGGCGACATGGGCCGGGGCGTGCGCGCGGTGGTGATCGAGCGCACCGCGGGCCAGTTGGTGCTGGCGGTCGTGGGCGTAACGGTCCTGCTGGTGCTGCCGTCCCCCGTGCTGGAGCAGACCCGCCACGCCGCCGGTGTGACGGCGCTCGCCGCGCTGGGCGCGCTGGCGATCTGGGCGGCGGTCCGGATGGGCCGCGGGCCGAGCGCGTCCGCGGGCGGCCGGGGCCGCAGGATCAGGGCCGTCCTCACCGAGGCGCGCGGCGTGCTGCTCCACCGCGACAGCGGGCCCGCCGTGCTGTTCTCGTCCGTGGCGGTCCTGGTCGGATACGTGGCGACGTTCCTGCTCGCCGCGGACGTCGCCGGCTCCGCCGCGACGACGCTGGAACTGCTGCCCCTCGCGCTGCTGGCCCTGATCGCCATGAGCCTGCCGCTCAACGTGGGCGGCTGGGGCCCCAGGGAGGGCGTCACCGCCTGGTCCTTCGGCGCCGCCGGCCTCGGTGCCTCGCAGGGGCTGACCGTGGCCGTCGTCTACGGTGTGCTCAGCTTCGCGGCCGCCCTGCCGGGAGCGCTCGTGCTCGTCGGACGCTGGTACGGCTCCCTGCGGGCCCGCCGTCAGTCACCCGCGGGGGAGACCGGAGGGGGAACCGGACCCTTGCCCCAGGCGTCCGAGGTGACCAACGAGAAGTACGCCCCGAAGGATTCCACGAATCCTGCCAGCAACTCCTTCCCCTTCGTGGCGGACGCCAGGGACGGACGGCCGATCACACCGGAATCGGTGTAGGCCGACATACCGAGGGAGAGGAGATGACGGCGGTCATCGGCAAGGAAATCGGTGGTCTCGTGACCGGGTCGGACCAATTCGGGATGGCAATGCAGAAGTATGGAGGTCTCAATTTCTCCCGCATGCATATCACTGAGCAACGAGGTCTGTACGCCCGCCCGTTCGCGCGCGGCGTCCCAGTCCTCCATCGCCGGGAAAAGCGCCATTCGATGTCCCGCCGCGGTGGATTCCTGGACGACATTGCCCAGAACATAATTCCCGCCGTGTCCGTTCACGACCACCAGCGCCTCGACGCCCGACCGGCGCAGGGACGCGGCGATGTCGTTCACCATCGCGTGCAGCGTCGTCGCGGAGATGCTGACCGTGCCCGGCCAGGCCGCGTGCTCGTGCGAGCAGGCGATGGTCACGGGCGGCAGCAGGTGCACCGGGTACGCGGCGGCTATCTCCCGGGCTATCGCGCAGGCGACCAGTGTGTCGGTGGCCAGGGGCAGATACGGACCGTGCTGCTCGTAGCTGCCGACCGGGAGCACCGCGACCTGTCGGCCCGCCGCCGCCCCCCGCGCCCGGACGTCCGCGGTGGTGTCCGTCGGTACAAGACTCGAACTGCTCATCTTTTCACGGCCTTTCGTCTCTGCTGATGCTCCGTCATTTTCGCATGACGTCAGGACTCACCAGATAGGAACCAGATCATGACAGAAAATGTTGGTGTACTCGGCACGAATGCCAAGTCCTCCGGCGCCGTACGCGTGGTGAACGCCCCCCTGCCCACCACCTACGGCGACTTCGAGGCCGTAGGTTATCTCGACCAGGACCGCGGCGAGGAACAAGTGGCTCTGGTGTACGGCGACATCAGCGGCGGTGAGGGAATTCTCATCCGGCTGCACTCGGAGTGCCTGACCGGTGACGCGTTCGGCTCGCAGCACTGCGAATGCGGCGAACAGCTCGACAGCGCGCTGCGGGCGATAGTCGCCGAGGGCCGCGGCATCCTGGTATATCTGCGCGGTCACGAGGGCCGCGGCATCGGCCTGCTCGCCAAGCTCCAGGCGATGAAGCTCCAGGCGGAGGGCCTGGACACCGTCGAGGCCAACCTCGCCCTCGGCCTGCCGGTGGACGCCCGCGACTACCGGGTGGCGGCCGAGATGCTGCACGACCTCGGCGTACGGTCGGTCCGGCTGATGTCGAACAACCCGCGCAAGCGGGAGGCGCTGCTGCGCCACGGCATCAAGGTCTCCGAGCAGGTGCCGCTGCTCATCACGCCGTGCGAGGACAACATCACCTACCTGCGCACCAAGCGCGAGCGGCTCGACCACTACCTGCCGCACCTGGACGCGGTGGTCCACTCGTCCTGAGCGCCGGGGTCCGCGCGGCGGCCGCCCGGAGGCGACTCCGACCTCGGCCGCCGCGCCCGCCGGCCCACGCACGCCCTCAGGCCCACGCACGCTGTCCCTTCAGGCAAGTACACGGGCGCCCCGCATGAACGTTCGCCCCGGGTGGAAGACCTGACTCCGTCGGGCATCGCGACCACGGTCGGACGAAGGGAGCGTTCGTGATCCGCAGCGCACGGGTCGTCGTCATCGGCGGAGGAGTCGTCGGGACGAGCATCGCCTACCACCTGGCCGCCGCCGGAGTGGACGACGTCGTCCTCGTCGAACGCGACGAACTGGCCTCCGGATCGACGGCGAGGGCCGCCGGCGGGGTCCGCGCGCAGTTCTCCGACGAACTCAACATCCAGCTCGGCGCCCGGAGCCTGGAGGCGTTCGGCCGCTTCCGGCGAGAACTCGGCCACGACATCGGCCTGCACCGCGTCGGCTACCTCTTCCTCCTGACGACCCCCGACGAGGTCGCCCAGTTCGAGGCGGGCGTCCAGCTCCAGAACGACCTGGGTGTGCCCAGCCGCATGGTGGACCCCGAGGAGGCCCGGCGGCTCTCCCCGCTGATCTCCACCGACGGCCTGCTGGCCGCCGCGTTCTCGCCCGACGACGGCCACTGCACCCCCGAGTCCGTGGTCCACGGTTACGCCGCCGGGGCCCGCCGCCACGGGGCGATCGTGCTGCGCAACTGCGAGGTTCTCGGCATCGAGACCTGGCGGGACACCATCACCGCGGTGGTCACGAGCAAGGGCCGCATCGTCACCGACACGGTCGTGTGCGCGGCCGGCGCCTGGTCCCGGTCCGTCGGCGCCATGGTCGGCGTCGACCTCCCGGTGGAACCCCTGCGCCGCCAGATCGCCGTGACGGAACCGGTCCCGGACCTCCCGCCCCACCTCCCCATGACGATCGACTTCACCAGCAGCCTCTACTTCCACACCGAGGGCCCCGGCCTCCTCGTCGGCATGTCCGACCCCGACGAACGCCCCGGCTTCGCCACCGACACCCACGACCGCTGGATCCCCCGCCTGTACGAGGCCATGCGCCGCCGCGCCCCCTCCCTCCTGGACCTGCGCCGCACGGGCGGCTGGGCGGGCCTGTACGAGATCACTCCGGACCACAACGCCCTGATCGGCGAGGCCGGTTCCTGCTCCCGCTTCCTGTACGCGACCGGGTTCTCCGGCCACGGTTTCCTCCAGGGCCCGGCGGTCGGCGAGGTGGTCCGCGACCTGTACCTGGGCCGCGTACCCTTCGTCGACATCAGCCCCTTGACCGTCGACCGGTTCACGGCCGACGCGCTGCGCCCGGAGGCCAACCTCGTATGACCGATCTCCACTTGTGGCTCCGCCACGAGACCCGCACCACCGAACGCCGCACCCCGATCGTGCCCGCCGACGCCCGGCGGCTGGTCGAGAGCGGCGTACGGATCACCGTCGAGGACTCCCCTCAGCGGATCTTCCCCAGGGAGGAGTACGAGGAGGCCGGCTGCCAGGTCGCCGAGCCGGGCTCGTGGGTGTCGGCGTCGGCGCGCGCGGTGATCGTGGGCCTCAAGGAACTGCCGGACACACCGGCTGAACTGACGCACCGCCATGTGTTCTTCGGGCACGCCTACAAGGGGCAGCCCGGCGCCGAGGCGTTGCTGCGCAGGTTCGCGGCCGGGGGCGGGGCGCTGCTCGACCTGGAGTACCTGGTGGACGACCAGGGCCGCCGGCTCGCCGCCTTCGGCTTCTGGGCGGGCTACCTGGGCGCGGCCCTCGCCGTGCTCCACCACCGGAGCGCACTGCGTGCCCCGCTCGTCCCCACGGCGAAGGAGGAGATGGAGGCCGAACTCCGTTCCTCCCGGGGGGACTTGACCGCGCTGGTGATCGGCGCCCTGGGCCGCAGCGGCCGGGGTGCGCGGGTCGCCCTCGGCGAGGCGGGCGTCGAGCCGACCTGCTGGGACCTGGCCGAGACCCGTGACCTGGACCGACCAGCGCTGCTGGCCCACGAGTTGATGGTCAACACCGTCCTGACGACCAGCCCGGTCCCCCCGTTCCTGACGGACAAGGACCTCGACGACCCGGACCGCCGGCTCCGCACCCTCTCGGACGTCACGGTCGACGTCGGCTCACCCATGAACGTCCTGCCCGTCTACGACACGACCACCGAATGGGACCACCCGGTCCGCCGACTGCGCGAGCACCCCCCGCTCGATCTCATCGCCATCGACAACCTGCCCTCCCTGCTGCCCCGCGAGGCGAGCGCCGACTTCTCGGCCGCGCTGCTGCCGCAGCTGCTGGACTTCGCAACGGGTGGGGCGTGGGGGCGCTGCCTGGACCGATTCCGTAAGGCGAGCGATGAACTGGACCTCACAGAAGGGTAGTTGCCCGATGACCGAGGTGGTCCCCGCGAGCGGCACCGTCCACTGGGTCGGTGCCGGCCTGTCCACGGGCAGCGGCCTGGCGGTGCTGTGCGACACCGCCGCCCGGGTACGGCTGTGGCACCGCACCGAGGAACGCGCCGAGCGGGCGCTGGCCGCACGCGGTCTGGCGGGCCGGGCCGAGCCCCGTGCGTACACACTGCGCGCGCTCACGGCGGACCTCGCGCCGGGAGACGTGGTGATCTCCATGCTCCCGGCACCGGACCACGCCCCACTGCTCGCCGCCTGCGTGGGGGCGCGGGCCCACTTCGCCTGCTCCAGCTATGTCTCCGACGCGGTCCTGGAACAGGTGCCGGCGGCCGAGGCGGCGGGCGTCACCGTCCTCACCGAGGCAGGCCTGGACCCGGGCGTGGACCACCTCTTCGCACACAGCCTGATCGACCGGGCCACCCGGGAGATAGGGCCCGAGACCCCCGCCACGTACACCCTCACCTCGTACTGCGGCGGCGTCCCGGCCGTCCCCAACGACTTCAGGTACCGCTTCAGCTGGGCCCCGGCCGGGGTGCTGGGCGCCCTGCGCTCACCGGCCCGCTACATCGAGGACGGCGCCGAGACGACGGCCGACCGCCCCTGGACGGCCACCCGCCCGCACGTCGTCGACGGCGAGACCTTCGCGAGGCCTACCCGAACCGCGACAGCGTTCCCTTCGTCGCCCAGTACGGCCTGCCGTCGGCCTGGACACCGAGGACCTTCGTGCGCGGCACCCTCCGTCTCGACGGCTGGCTCACCGCCTGGGCCCCGGTCTTCGCGGAACTGGACCGCGGCGACGACCGGCGCATCGCGGAGCTGGCCCGTGACCTCGCGGCCCGCCACCCGACCACCGACGCCGACCGCGACCGGGTCGTCCTCGCCGTCTCCCTCGACGTGCGCGCCGACTCGGGCGGGGAGTGGTCCGGCCGCTACCTCCTCGACGCGATCGGCACCGAGGAGGAGAGCGCGATGGCCCGCCTGGTGTCCCGCCCCCTGGCCCTGGGGGTGGGACACATCCTGGACGGCTCACTGCCGACGGGCCTGAGCAGGGCGGCGGAGACGGGGGAGCGCTCGCGGGCATGGCTCGCCGAACTGGCTGAGGCCGGTGTGGAGTTCACGGCGCGAATCGACTAGAGGCGCCGAACGACGTGCTCAGCCCACCACGGCCTCATGAACCAACCGCTTCAACTCGGGATACACCGAGAACGACGACCGCCGCCGCACCTGCGTCATGAACTGCACCGTCAGATCACGCCGAGGATCCACCCAGAAGATCGTCGTCGCCGCCCCGGTCCAGCCGAACGTCCCCAGGGACGACGGGGATTCGGTCACGGCGGGGTCGATGACGACGGACACCCCGAGCCCGAAACCGACGCCCACATTCCCCGGCTGCCGATGGAACGCGCTGCCGTGCGTGTGGATGTCGACACCGCCCGGCAGCTGGTTCGTGGCCATCATGCCGACGGACTCGGCGGACAGCAGCCGTACGCCGTCGAGCTCCCCGCGCCGCCGCAGGAACTCGGCGAACCGGTGGTAGTCGTGGGCGGTGGCGACCATCCCGCCGCTGCCGGACAGGAAGCGCGGCCGGCCGCGCACCGGGAGACCGGGCACGGGTGCGATCGAGCCGTCCTCCTGCTCCCCGTACAACTCGGCGAGCCGCTCAGCCTGTTCGGGGGTCACCTGGAAACCCGCGTCGGTCATCCCGAGCGGGCCGAGGATCCGTTCGGCGAAGAACACGTCGAGGTCCTGGCCCGAGACCACCTCGACGATCCGGCCGAGGACGTTGGTGGAGACGGAGTAGTTCCACTGGGTGCCCGGCTCGAACTGCAGGGGCAGGCGCGCGTACTCCCCGATCGTCTGCGCCAGCGTGGCGCCCGGCCGTACCGAGCTCTCCAGACCGGCGTCGCGGTAGAGCGCGTCCACCGGGTGGTCGTAGTAGAAGCCGAAGGTCAGGCCCGAGGTGTGGGTCATCAGATGCCGGACGAGGAGGGGCTGCTCCGCCGGGCGGGTCCGGACGTCGGCGCCCTCACCGGACTCGTACACGCGGGGCTCGGCGAACTCCGGGAGGTGGCGGGAGACCGGGTCGTCGAGCGACAGCCGTCCCTCCTCGACCAGTATCAGCGCGGCGACGGACGTGACGGGCTTGGTCATGGAGTACACCCGCCACAGCGTGTCCGTCTCCACGGGCAGCCCTGCCGCGCGGTCGCGCGCTCCGTACGTCGTCAGATGGGCCACGCGGCCGCCGCGGGCGAGGGAGAGGAGGTAGCCGGGCAGGCGGCCCTCGTCGACCTGGAGGGCGAGGTACTCGTCCAGGCGGGCCAGGGTCTTCGGGGCGAGGCCGGCCTCGCGCGGTTCGACCTCTCGGCGCAGTCGTTCCATGGTGGTTCTCCTCCGGTGGCCCGGGTCACGGCTCGCGATCATGCTCGTCGCCTTCACGCTTCTTGTCTTCATCGTTCCGTACTGATCGCGTTCCATCCCTCGT
>NZ_JARGEE010000239.1:0-14305 GCF_033794485.1 Streptomyces sp. MB09-02B | reverse complement strand
GTTTTTTGTTACGTACAAGAGAGGCTACGGGATTGTGTCTTTGTCGTGGGGATAGAAAAGTTGTATAGGGGCAGGGGCGATCGGAACCTGTCCTCACCCCCACCACCACGCGGGCCACCCCCGCCGCCGCCCGGGCCCTGTTGATGGGGTCGCGGCGGCGGGGGTGGACCGCGTTGGTGAGGAGGATGAGGAAGGTGTCCGTCGCGCGGTCCAGGACCAGGGACGTGCCCGTGAAGCCGGTGTGGCCGGCCGCTCCCCGGCCCGCCAGTTCGCCCATGAACCAGGGCTGGTCGAGTGCGAAGCCGAGGCCCGGCGGGGTGAGCATCAGCTCGACGAAGTCGGGGCCGAGTATGCGGGCGGGGCCGTAGGAGCCGCCGGCCAGCAGGGTGCGGCAGAAGACGGCGAGGTCGCGGGCGGTGGAGAAGAGACCCGCGTGGCCGGCGACACCGCCGAGGGACCAGGCGTTCTCGTCGTGGACCACACCGCGGACCATGCCGCGGTCCGCCTTCGCCCAGGGCCGGCGCTGGTCCTCCGTCGCCGCGGCGGCCGGGCAGGGGCCGAAGGTCGTCGACGCCATGCCGAGGGGGTGGGTGATGCCGTCGCGGATCAGCACGTCGAGGGTCCGGCCGGTGAGGCGTTCCAGGACGTGCTGGAGGAGCAGCAGGTTCAGGTCGGAGTAGAGGTGGGCCGTGCCCGGGGGCGCCGTCGGGGCCTCCGCGCGGAGCATGGCGAGCCGGGCCTCCGGCGACGGGCAGTCGTACAGCGGGAGTTCGGGGCGCAGCCCGGAGGTGTGGGTGAGGAGGTGGCGGACGGTGAGGCCGTGCGCGGCGGCGCCCGTGAAGTCGGGGAGGTACGCCGCCACCTTCGCGTCGATGCCGAGGGTGCCGCGCTCCAGTTGCTGGACGGCGGCCACGGCGGTGAGGAGCTTGGTGAGGGAGGCCAGGTCGAAGGGGGTGTCCGGCCGCGCCGGGACCCGGGAGTCGGGCGGCAGCTCCACTCCGGTGTCGGCGCGTTCGTCGTGGGCCTCGTAGCGGACGGCCCAGCCCGCGGCCTCCTCGACGGCGACGACGGGGCCGCGGCCGGCGAGGACGACGGCGGCGGGGGCCCGCGGGCTGTCGCCCTCCGTCAGCGCGCGCACCTCTCGCCTGAGATGGCGCAGTTCCTCGGGGTCGAGTCCGGCCCGTTCCGGGGTGTCCGTGCGCAGTCTCGGCGCGCTCAGCTCTCCGCTCCCTCCACTGTCGTGCCTGTCGAAGTACCCGTCGAAGTCGAAGTACCCACCGTCGTACGCCTGTTCCAAGGACGGCACAGTGCCACGAAGCAGACCGCGGCCACCAGTGTCGCGGCGAGTTGGACGACGGCCATGGGGACGGCCGTGTCCTCGCCCGCGACGCCGACCAGGGGGGACGCTATCGCGCCGATCAGGAAGGACGAGGTACCCAGCAGGGCCGACGCGGAACCCGCCGCGTGGCGTACCCGCATCAGGGCGAGGGCCTGGGTGTTGGGCAGGGTGACGCCCATCGCGGACATCAGCACGAAGAGGGCCGCCGACACCGGGGCGAGGCCGACCTCGCCGAAGACGCCGAGGGACATCAGCAGCAGCGCGGTCGCGGAGACGGCGACGATGCTCAGGCCCACCGCGAACACCTTGTCCAGGCTGACCCGGCCGACCAGGATCTTGCCGTTGATCTGGCCGACGATGACGAGGCCGACGGAGTTGACGCCGAAGAGCAGGCTGAAGGTCTGCGGGGAGGCGCCGTAGATCTCCTGGATCACGAACGGGGAGGCGCTGATGTACGCGAAGAGGGCGGCGAAGGCGAAGCCGCCGGCGAGCGTGTAGCCCATGAAGACCCGGTCGGTGAGCAGGCCGCGCATGGCGTGCAGCGTCTCGCCGATGCCGCCGCCGTGGCGTTCGGCGGTGGTGAGCGTCTCGGGGAGCTTCGCCCAGACGACCGCGAGCAGGGCGATGCCGATGGCGGTGAGGACGACGAACACCCCCCGCCAGTCGGTGACGCGGAGGATCTGGCCGCCGAGCAGCGGCGCGATGATCGGGGCCACCCCGGAGACCAGCATCAGCGTCGAGAAGAACCGGGCCATCGCGTCGCCGTCGTACAGGTCGCGGACGACCGCCCGCGCGATCACGATCCCGGCCGAACCGGCGAGGCCCTGCACCACGCGGAAGGCGATGAGGGTCTCGATGGTGGGCGCGAGGGCGCAGAGCGCGGTGGCGACGATGTAGACGGCGAGGCCGAGCAGGAGGGGGCGCCTGCGGCCCCAGCGGTCGCTCATCGGGCCGATCAGCAGCTGGCCGAGCGCCATGCCGGCGAGGCAGGCGGTGAGGGTGAGCTGGACGGTGGTGGCGGGGGCGTGGAGGGAGGTGGTGACCTCCGGCAGGGCCGGGAGGTACATGTCCATCGCGAGGGGCGGGGTGGCGGTGAGCCCACCGAGGATGAGGGTGACGAGGAGGCCGGTGCGGCGGAGGGCGGCGGAGCCGGGCTTCGTCTGCGGCTTCGGCTGTCCTGACGCCCCGGGCTGTCCTGACGCCCCGGGCCGTCCTGGCACCCCGGGCTGCCCTGACGAACCGGACTGTCCTGCCACCCCGGGCTGTACCCGCGCCCCTGGCTGTCCTTGCCGTTCCGCCACCGTGTTCGACTCGGCCGGTGCCGAGCCGGGTATGTGCCCCTCGGGCATGTGCCCCTCCCTCTCCGTTCGTTCCGCCACCTATGCTCTCAGCTCGTACGACGTGGGTGGGGTCACATTCCCGCCCCGGGGCCGAGGACAGGGGTGGCGATGTCGAACGACGGACGTGTGCGGTGGGGGATCCTGGCGACCGGAGGGATCGCCGCGGCCTTCACGGCCGACCTCGTCGACCTGCCGGACGCCGAGGTCGTGGCGGTGGCCTCGCGCAGCGAGGACTCCGCCAAGGCCTTCGCGGAACGGTTCGGGATACCCAGGGCGTACGGCGACTGGCGGGCGCTCGCCGAGGACGCGGACGTGGATGTGGTGTACGTCGCCACACCGCACTCGGCGCACCGGGCGGCCGCCGGGATGTGCCTGGAGGCCGGGCGGAACGTGCTGTGCGAGAAGCCGTTCACGCTGAACGTGCGCGAGGCGGAGGAACTGGTCGCGCTGGCGCGGGAGCGCGGCCGGTTCCTGATGGAGGCCATGTGGACGTACTGCAACCCGGTGGTGCGCCGGCTCGCGGCGATGGTGCGGGACGGCGCGATCGGTGAGGTGCGGACCGTGCACGCCGACTTCGGCATCCTCGGGCCCGTCGCGCCGTCGCACCGGCTGCGGGACCCGGCGCAGGGCGGGGGCGCGCTGCTCGACCTGGGGGTGTACCCGATCTCCTTCGCGCACCTGCTGCTGGGGGAGCCCTCGGACGTCACGGCGAAGTCGGTGCTCTCCGAGGAGGGCATCGACCTCCAGACGGGCGCCCTGCTCTCCTGGGAGAGCGGCGCCCTCGCCTCGGTGCACTGCTCCATCGTCGGCGGCACCGCGACCACCGCGTCGGTCACCGGCTCCGAGGGCCGGATCGACATCCCGGACGGCTTCTTCTTCGCGGACCGTTTCGTCCTGCACCGGGTGGGCCGCGAGCCGGAGGTCTTCACCGCGGACCCTGCCGACGGGCCCCGCAACAGCCTCCGTCACGAGGCCCGGGAGGTCATGCGGGCCCTGCGCGCCGGCGAGACCGAGTCCCCGCTCGTCCCCCTCGACGGCACCCTCGCCGTGATGCGCACCCTGGACGCGATCCGCGACCGTATCGGGGTGCGTTATCCCGGCGAGGACGATCGTCGGGGCGACGCGCTGGTGACTACGCCGGCGTGAGCCCCGGGTTGCCCGCCTCCACCGCGAACGAGGCGACCGTGGAGATCCCGGCCCCGGGTGTCGTCACGTAGGGCACGGCCTTGAAGTCGGCGCGGGCCACCTCGCGGTCGAGGACGACCGTGAGGTAGCCCCGTCGGCCGTTGTAGAAGCGCATGTGGGGGTTGGCGGTCATGTAGGTGTCCCAGTTCGCGGGCTTGTCGGAGCCGTTGCCGCCGCTGCTGACGGAGGTGGCGACGAGCTCCGTGCCGACGGTCCGGGACGAGCGGTCGTCGAAGTCGCGCTTGATGTCGAAGGCGTAGCCGACGTGGACGTCGCCGGTGAGGACCATCAGGTTCTCGATGCCGGCGGCCTCCGCGCCGGCGAGGAGGCGTTCGCGGGAGGCGGTGTAGCCGTCCCAGGCGTCCATCGCCACCCGGTAGACGTCGCCGACGGCGTTGCGGCGCTGGGAGAACGTGACCTGCTGGGGGAGGACGTTCCAGACGGCGTCGGACCGGTCCCAGCCGTCGAGGAGCCAGCGTTCCTGCGTGGCGCCGGTCATCGTGCGGGCGGGGTCGGCGGACTCCGGGCCGGGGATCTGCCAGCCGTCGCCCTGCGCCTGGTTGGAGCGGTACTGGCGGGTGTCGAGTATGTCGAACTGGGCGAGGCGGCCCCACCGGAAGCGGCGGTAGAGCCTCATGTCGGGCCCGTCGGGGCGCTGGGGGCGGCGCAGCGGCTGGTTCTCCCAGTACGCGCGGTAGGCGGCGGCGCGGCGCAGCAGGAACTCCTCGGAGGGCTCGCCGCCGTCGGGGTTCTCGCCCGCGTAGTTGTTCTCGGTCTCGTGGTCGTCCCAGGTGACGACGAAGGGATGCGCGGCGTGGGCGGCCCGCTGGTCGGGGTCGGTCTTGTGGAGGGCGTACCGCAGCCGGTAGTCCTCCAGGGTGACCGTCTCGTGGTTGAAGACGTCGGGCAGGACGCGGTCGGTGTAGTTGCGGGCGCCGCCGACGGAGTTGACGGCGTACTCGTAGAGGTAGTCACCGAGGTGGAGGACGACATCGATGTCCTCGTCGGCCAGGTGCCGGTAGGCGGTGTAGTAGCCCTGGTCGTAGCGCTGGCAGGAGACGGCCGCGAAGGTGAGGCCGGTGGCGCCGGTCAGGTGGGCGCGGCCGGGGGCGGTGCGGGTGCGGCCGGTCTCGCTGATCCAGGTGCCGGCGCGGAAGCGGTAGTAGTAGACGCGGCCGGGGGCGAGGAAGTCGACCTCGATGTGGACGGTGTGGTGGAACTCGGGGTGGGCGGTGGCGGTGCCGCGTCTGACGATCCGTCGGAATCTCTCGTCATGGGCCAACTCCCAGTGCACGGCGATGCGTTCGGCGGGCAGACCGCCGTCCGGCTGGTACGGGGCCGGGGCGAGCCGGGTCCACAGGAGCACGGAGGTGGACAGCGGGTCGCCGGAGGCCACGCCGAGGGTGAAGGGGTCCTCGGTGATGCGCCGCGCGTCGAACGTGGCGGCGGCCGCGGCGCCGGCCGCGGGGAGGTTGGTGGCGAAGGCGAGCGCGGCGGCGGCGCCGGTGACGGTGAGGAAGCGGCGGCGGTCGAAGTGGCGGGCGGCGGCTCGTAGTTCGGCCGCGTGCGACGAACGGGACGGCGTCGACCACTGGGAGTTCCGGGCGTTCTGGGCTGTGGGTGTCATCTGGCCCTCGTCTGACGGTAGTTGTCTATCGGCATTGGAGTGGCCAGGGTCGACGATCTTCTGTCACGTACACAACACCCAGATGGCGGACGGATGAGTTCCGGATGGCGGACCCTTCGTGCGCGGCCGGGCGCACTCCCCTCCTTTACGCTGCGGGGCCATGAACGCTATGCGAACCAAGATCGCGATCGTGACGGGCGCGGGCTCCGGCATCGGCCGCGCCGTGGCCGTGGAACTGCTGCGCACCGGCTGGTCGGTGGCGCTCGCGGGCCGCCGCGAGGACAAGCTCGCCGAGACGGCCGCCGAGGCAGGGGCCGGGGCCGAGGCCGGGGCGGACGCGAAGACCCCCGACGCGCTGTGCGTCCGTACGGACGTCTCGCGCCCCGGTGACGTGGACGCGCTCCTCGCCGCCGTGCGCGACCGGTTCGGCCGGCTGGACCTGCTGTTCAACAACGCGGGCACGTTCGGTCCGGGCGGGGTGCCGGTGGAGGAGCTGGACTACGCGGCCTGGCGGCACGTCGTGGACACCAACCTCAACGGGGCGTTCCTGTGCGCGCAGGCCGCGTACCGGCAGATGAAGGAGCAGGACCCGCAGGGCGGGCGGATCATCAACAACGGCTCCATCTCCGCGCACACGCCCCGCCCGCACTCCGTCGCCTACACCGCGACCAAGCACGCCCTGACCGGCCTCACCAAGTCGCTCTCGCTGGACGGTCGGCCGTACGGCATCGCGGTCGGCCAGATCGACATCGGCAACGCGGCGACGGACATGACCGAGCGCATGGCGAGCGGAGTGCTCCAGGCGAACGGGCAGCTCGTGCCGGAGCCGGTGATGGACGTGACGGACGTCGCCCGGACCGTGCGCCACATGGCGGAGCTGCCGCTGGAGGCGAATGTGCAGTTCGCGACGGTGATGGCGACGACAATGCCGTACGTGGGGCGGGGCTGAGACAGCCGACACGGGTGTACACGGCACTCGTCCATGACTCAACCTGCACAAACGGAAGCTGAAGCTCCGGTCCATAAGAGCACGTGACAGTCATATGCTCAGGACGCGCCTCCACGAGAGCTTCACACTTGGAGGCGACGGCTTCCGTGGCCAACCCGAGGGGGAGGCGGCAGCCGTTCCGCGGTCCGGAAGGGGGCGGACCTCGCGTGGGACCGCGAGGTAAGCACCGGAGCACGGAACGGCTGCCACCACAGTGCCGGTCTCAGCGACATCCGCCGCCGTACGGGCCCCTCACCGTCCCAGGATCCGGTCGAGCTCGGCCATCTGGTCCGCGGTGAGCGGCCCTTTCGCCAGGGCGCCCGCGTTCTCCTCGGCCTGGGCGACCGAGCGGAAGCCGGGAATGGGTACGGTCCGGGGGCTGCGGGCCCAGATCCAGGCGAGGGCGCCCTGCGCGAGCGTACGACCCCCGCTCGTGAGGATCTCGCGCAGTGCCTCGACCCGGCCGAGCCACTCCGGGTCGGCGCCGCCGTCCGCGCTGAAGCCGGGCAGCCAGGCCGGCGGGGTGCTGCGGATGTCACCGGCCTCCAGTGCGCGCCCGCCGGTGTGCTTGCCGGTGAGCAGGCCCATGGCCAGGGGACTGCGGTTGATGCTCGCGAGGTTCGACTCCTCGCACAGGGCCAGGAGTTCGGGCGCGTCCTGGAGGATGTTCAGCCGGTGCTGCACGGCCGCGCAGTGCGGGCCCTCGGCGAACACGGCGGCGCGCTCCGGGTCGTCGGTGCTCCACGCGTAGGCCCGGATCAGCCCCTCCCGTACGAACTCCTCACAGGTCTCCCGGAGTTCGGCCGCGCGCTCGGGGTCGGCGTCGGAGAGGTGCAGCTGGTACAGGTCGACGTGGTCCGTGCCGAGGCGGTCCAGGGAGGCGATGAGGGCGCGGCGGGCGTGGGCCGGGGTGTCGTCCTGGCCGGTGAGGGTGCGGGTGGCCTCGTCGAAGAGGTTGCCCCACTTGGTGGCCAGGACGATGTCCGCGCGGCGCTTGCCGAGGGCACGGCCGAGGACGCGTTCGCTGTGGCCGGCGCCGTAGGTGTCGGCCGTGTCGAAGAAGGTGACGCCGAGGTCGAGGGCGCGGTGGACCGCCCGTACGGACTCCTCGTCGTCCACCTTGCCCCAGCCCAGCGGCTGTCCGTCGGTGGCCTGCCACTCACCGCCGATCGCCCAGCAGCCGAAGCCGAGGGCGCTGACCTGGATACCGCTGCGGCCCAACGGCCTCGCGTACGTGTTCGTCTCCATGCCCACGGACGTTATGAGTTGGAGTGCGCTCGAACGCAAGCCCCGGACCGGGACGGGTTACGCCTGGCCCGTCTCGAACCGGCTGATTTTGCCGTCCTCCGACACCGTGAAGCGCCACGCCGTGCGCATCTCGCCCCAGGTGTCGTTGCGGTAGTTGGCGACCAGCGCACGGCCGCCCGCGGATTCGCGCTGGACCTCGATGTGGCCGTGGGAGGAGAAGATCTCCCGGTCGGACCAGTCCGCGAGGTCGCGGTCGGAGCCGTCGTCCGACATCGTCGCGTCCTCCGTGAGGAGCGCGAAGAAGGCGTCCTCGTCCTGGGCGTTCACCGCGGCGACGAAGGCCCGGACGGCCGGGTCGCTGAGTTTGGCGGGTGCGATCGTCATGGCGGTCAGCCTCACACCGTTCCCGGGGGCTCGCCACCGGAGGCGCGCCCCCGGGAACGGTGGATCCGGGCCACCCGAACGGCCGCCCGCGCGGGCCGGGCAGGTGTGATCGGTGCGACGGTGGATACGCGGGAGGGGACCTACGCACCGGCTGCCCGGGAGTCTTCATGACCTCATTCGACCGACGTGATCTGGGACTGCTGCTCCTGCGGCTGGGCACGGGCGGTGTGCTCGCCGCGCACGGCACGCAGAAGCTGTTCGGCTGGTTCGGTGGGCACGGCATCGAGGGCACCGGCGCCTTCATGGAGTCCGTCGGGTACGCGCCCGGCAAGGCCAGCGCCACCACCGCCGGTCTCGCCGAGACGGGCGGCGGGGCGCTGCTCGCGCTGGGCCTCGCGACGCCCGCGGCCGGTGCCGCCGCGGCGGGCGCGATGGGCGGCGCGGCGGCGATCCACACGCCCAACGGGTTCTTCAACGCCGAGGGCGGCTACGAGTACGCCGCGACCCTGGGCCTGGCCGCCGCGGGCCTCGCCGTCACCGGGCCCGGCCGTCTCTCCCTGGACCACGCGCTGCGCCATGTCGTCGACCGGGGCTGGATGGTCCCGGTGGCACTCGCCGGCACGGCGGCGGTCACCGCGGTGGTCGTGGGCCTGCGCAACCAGCGGATGCGCAAGGAGAAGGAGGGCGAGCAGGAGGCGTTGTTCGAGGAGTGAGCGGCGGGGAGTGAGCTGCGGGGAGTGAGCTGCGAGGAGTGAGCGTCGCCGTTCCGGCGGATCGGCCATCGTCGTCACCGTTGTCACCGGGGCGTGGCAAGCTGCGCCCATGAGCGAGCCGACCCACTCCCCCGACGACCTCTGGCCGTCCGTCACCCGCCTGCACGCCTGGCTGGAGGCGGACCAGCCGTACGGCGGCCAAGAGGGCCTGCTGCTGCGGATGTTGAAGCTCCAGGAGGAGGTGGGCGAGGTCGCGCAGGCGGTGATCGGCGCGACCGGGCAGAACCCGCGCAAGGGCACCACCCACACCTGGGACGACGTCCAGTCGGAGCTGTGTGATGTCGTCATCACGGCTCTGGTGGCGCTGCGCACGCTGACGCCGGACGCCCGCGCGGTCTTCGAGGCCCACCTCGCCGGGGTCACCGCGCGCTCGCTGGGCCCCCGCCGTGGCTGACAACGCGTTCTGGATCGCCGCGCTCACCGCCGGCACGGCCGTGCTGGCGAGTTGGGTGACGAGCCGGGGGACCGCGCGGGCGGCGCGCATCCAGGCGGACACGACGGCGGGCGCGCAGCGGGTGGAGCGGCTGCGGGAGGCCCGACGGACGGCGTACGCGGGGTTCATCGAGCAGGCACAGCGGCTGAACGACGTGCACTGGAAGGTGTCCGACGTCGTCCGGGGCGCCGAGGGCGGGCTCGGCCCGGCGCAGGTGGAGGAGCTGCGGCGGCTGCGTGAGCGGCAGCGGGACGAGTACGCGACGCTGCGCAACCTCACCTGGATCGTCTCGTTGGAGGGGCCCGAGGAGGTCGCCGACCTCGCCAACACCGTCCGGCGGACGACGAACCCCTTCCACAAGGCGATCGAGTCGATGATCGAGGGCGACACCGGTGCCGTGGCGCGTTTCGACGCCTGTTACACGCCGTTCTGGGACGCGCTGAAGGTCTTCATCAGGGCCTCCCGCGACACCCTGCACACCATGTAGACCGACGGTACGTCCTACCCCGGCCGTCCCCCGGTCATACCCCGGGGTGACCCCGCGGCGACGGCGTACTGCGTTCTGAGTACCCGCGATTGTCGGCAGCCGCACGACGACGGGACAGGGCCCGTGACGGGAGTCTTGGCGGACATCCGAGACTTCTGACGTGGAGACCTGCGACCCATGGCAACCTTCCTTCATCGGCTGGGCCGGCTGGCCTTCCGCAAACGCTGGTACGTCATATTGATGTGGCTGGCGGTACTGGCCGCCGTCGGTGTCGGCGCCCTCAAGGCCCCGGGAGCCTCCGACGAGGAGTTCTCCATGCCGGGCATCGAGTCCCAGAAGGCGTTCGACCTGATGGAACAGCGCTTCCCCGGGGTCACCGCGGACGGCGCCACCGCCCGGGTCGTGTTCGTCGCCCCGAGCGGTGAGAAGGTCACCGCCGCCGAGAACAAGAAGGCCGTGGAGGAGACGGTGGCCGATCTGGCCGACGGTTCCCAGGTCGCGAGCGCCGTCGACCCCTTCCAGGCGGGGGCGGTCAGCAAGGACGGCACCACGGCGTACGCGACGGTCACCTACAAGGTCACCGCGAACGATCTCACCGACGCCAGCAAGACCCACCTGGAGGACGCGCTCCACGTGGCGCAGAACTCGGGGCTGACCGTCGAGGCCGGCGGGACCGCCATGGCCGAGCAGGGAGGCGCGGGCGGCATGGCCGAGGTGATCGGTGTCGCCATCGCCTCCGTCGTGCTGCTGGTCACCTTCGGGTCGCTGGCCGCCGCCGGACTGCCGCTGCTGACCGCGCTGGTCGGCGTCGGCTTCAGCATGGCGTCGATCCTCGCCCTGTCCGAGGCGTTCGGTCTGTCCACCACGACGGGCACCCTCGCGATGATGCTGGGCCTCGCGGTCGGCATCGACTACGCCCTGTTCGTCGTCTCCCGCTACCGCGAGGAGCGCGCCAAGGGCCGTACGCCCGAGGAGGCCACCGCCCTCGCCACCGGCACGGCCGGGTCGGCGGTCGTGTTCGCCGGGCTCACCGTCGTCATCGCGCTGGCCGGGCTGTCCGTGGTCGGCATCCCGATGCTGACCAAGATGGGGCTGGCCGCGGCGGGCGCGGTCGTCGTGGCCGTCCTGATCGCGCTGACCCTGGTCCCGGCCGTCCTCGGCTGCTGGCCCAACGCGGTGCTGGCCCGCAAGGCGCGCAAGAGCGGCCGGATCGAGGAGAGCGCCGCGGACAACGGCGGCACCCGCTGGTCGCGGTTCGTACTGCGCCGCCCGCTGCCCGTGCTGATCCTCGGCGTCGTCGGCCTCGGCGCGCTCGCGATACCGATGACCGACCTCCAGCTGGGCATGCCGGGCGACGAGGCCAAGGCGACCTCGACCACCGAGCGCCGGGCCTACGACGCGCTCGCCGAGGGTTTCGGACCCGGCTTCAACGGGCCGCTGACGATCGTCGTGGACGCCAGGGGAACCGACGACGCCAAGGCCGCCGCCGACACGATCGCCAAGGAGATCGGCGCCACCGAAGGGGTCGTGTCCGTCTCCCCCGCGCGCTTCAACGAGGCCGGTGACACGGCCGTCTTCTCGGCGGTGCCCGCCACCGCGCCGACCGACGAGAAGACCAAGGACCTGGTGACCACCATCCGCGACGAGCGGCCCGGCCTGGAGTCCGAGACGGGCGCCACGTTCGAGGTCACCGGCACCACCGCGCTGAACATCGACATCTCCGACAAGGTGCAGTCCGCGCTGGTCCCGTATCTGCTGGTCGTGGTCGGTCTCGCCGTCATCCTGCTGCTGGTCGTCTTCCGCTCCCTGCTGGTCCCGCTCAAGGCGGCCCTCGGGTTCCTGCTGTCGGTGCTCGCCTCGCTCGGTGTGGTCGTCCTGGTCTTCCAGCAGGGCCACGGCGCGGAGCTGCTGGGCGTTGAGCAGACCGGCCCGATCATGAGCCTGATGCCGATCTTCCTGGTGGGCATCGTGTTCGGTCTGGCCATGGACTACGAGGTGTTCCTGGTCTCGCGGATGCGGGAGGCGTACGTCCACGGCGACCGGGCCGACGAGGCGATCACCAGTGGCTTCCGGCACAGCGCCCGGGTGGTCGGGGCCGCCGCCCTGATCATGATCGCGGTCTTCGCCGGGTTCATCGGCGAGAGCGACTCGATGATCAAGATGATCGGGTTCGGGCTGGCCTCGGCGGTCCTGTTCGACGCGTTCGTCGTACGGATGGCGATCGTGCCGGCCGTGCTGGCGCTGCTCGGCGACAAGGCGTGGTGGCTGCCGAAGTGGCTGGACCGGATGCTGCCCCACGTCGATGTGGAGGGTGAGGCGCTGACCCGCCGCGCCGACACGGACGCGGCCCCGGCCGAGACGGACGCGACGGCCGAGATGGAAGTGACCCGCACCTGATCCGACCGCCCCACCCCCACCGGGGGCCGTCCGTGGCGAAGGACACGGACGGCCCTCGGGGCCGTTCGCGCAGAAGTCGACGACCATCGAAGTCGACGACCATCGAGTGGACACCACCATGGTCCCCGCCCACCTACCGGAGCCCCGATGACCACCCTGCGGAGTCCGATGAGTACCGTCCTGCGGAGTCCGACGAGTGCCGCCCTCAGGCGCCCGACGAGTGCCGTCCTGCGGCGTCCAGATGCGTACCGGCCCGCGGAGTCGTCCTCCTCGATGAGTGCCCTCCTCAGCACGGGGAGTCCCCGATGAGCTCCGCCCTGGAGCGGCACGCCGCGGACCGTCTGGAGGGCCTCTACGGCCGCCACGCCCACCTCGTCGACCTGGTCCTGGCCCTCGCGCTGATGGGCTGCGCCACCCTCGGCAGCGCGCTCACCCTGCCCGGCGCCCAGCCCCCGGACCAGGACAAGGTGGGAGTGGCCCTCATGGGCGTGTCCTGTCTCGCGCTGCTCAAGCACCGCACCCACCCGCGCACCGCCCTCGTCGTGACCGCGATCTGCACGACGGTCGCCGTCGCCCTCGGCTATCTGCTCACCCCCCTGCTGCTCGCCCCGATCATGGCGGCGCTCTACTGGCTGGCCACGCTCACCGACCGCAGGACCACCCGCGTCTACGGCTGCACGACCATCGTGACGATGACCCTCGCGGCGGTGTTCTCCGACTCCATGGACCACCTCTCGCTGGTGCTCAGGACGATCGGCCCCGTCTTCTGGCTGCTGCTGCCCCTCGCCGCCGGGCGGGGGACGCTGGCGCGGCGGGCGTATCTGAAGTCGATGCAGGCCCGCGCCGAGCACGCCGAGCGCACCCGGGAGGAGGAGGCCCGGCTGAGGGTCGCCGAGGAACGGATGCGCATCGCCCGCGATCTGCACGACGTGGTCGCCCACCACCTGGCCCTCGCCAACGCCCAGGCGGGCACCGCCGCGCACCTCACCCGTACCGACCCCGAGCAGGCCCACCGCATCCTCACCGAGCTGACGGCCACCACGTCGGCGGCGCTGCGCGAGCTGAAGGGCACGGTCGGGGTGCTGCGCCGGCCCGACGACCCCGAGGCGCCGCTGGCCCCCACCCCCGGACTCCACCAGCTCCCGGAGCTCACGGCGGCCTGCGAGTCCGCCGGTCTCACGGTCACCGTCACCACGGACGGCGTCCCGGGGCCGTTGGATCCCGGCGTGGACCTGACGGCGTACAGGATCGTGCAGGAGGCCCTCACCAACGTCAGCAAGCACGCCGCCGTGGACGCGGCGCGGGTCCGCCTCGTGTACGAGGAGGCGCACCTGACGATCACGGTCACCGACGACGGCACACCCCGCCCGCGGGGCACGTCCGAGCCGGGCCGTGGTTTCGGCCTCATCGGCATGCGCGAGCGCGCGCAGTCCGTCGGGGGCTGTCTGAGCGCCGGTCACCGTCCCGAGGGCGGCTTCGAGGTCACCACCGGCCTGCCGCTACGGCCGTACGCCGCCCGCTCCACCGCTTCGGCACCGGACCCGGAACCGACCTGACGAGCGGACCCGGGGCCCGCGAGCCGCGGACATCCGCAAGCCCCCTGGCCTCCGCCCTTCGCCCTTCGCCCTCGGCCCTTCGCCCTCCGCCCTCCGCCCACGACCAGTGGAAGTAGCACAGCGCACATGACCATTCGTGTCCTGCTCGCCGACGACCAGGCCCTGCTGCGGGCCACCTTCCGGATCCTCATCGACTCCTGCCCGGACCTGGAGGTGGTCGCCGAGGCCACCGACGGCCGGGAGGCGGTCGACCTGGTCCGGGTCCACCGCCCCGACGTGGTCCTCATGGACATCCGGATGCCCGGCACGGACGGGCTCACCGCGACCGCCGTGATCTGTGCCGACGAGGAGCTGGCCGACACCCGCGTGCTGATCCTCACGACGTTCGAGATCGACGAGTACGTGGCCCAGGCGCTGCGCTCCGGTGCCAGCGGCTTCCTCGGCAAGGACGTCACCGCGGACGTCCTCCTCGACGGCATCCGCACGGTGGCCGCCGGCGACACCCTGCTCTCCCCCGCCGCCACCCGGACCCTCATCACGCGCTTCCT
>NZ_JARGEE010000238.1:0-14331 GCF_033794485.1 Streptomyces sp. MB09-02B | reverse complement strand
CACAACGCCCGCCCGCGCCCGAACTTCCCTCCGCCGCGCACCGCCAGCCGGAACGGCTTGCTCCGCCCCGCGGCCCGCTCCAGCCGCCGCGACAGCTCCGGTACGACGTCGTCCTCGACCTCGCCGTAGAACGCGAGCGTGAAGTGCCAGCCGGGCGGCCCGGTCCACCGCAACCGGTCCGCACCCGCGAGGCTCCTCAACCCCCCGACCACCAGGCCCAGTTCATCGACGACATCAGCGGGCGGAAGCACGGCGGCGAACAGTCTCATGCCCGCCACCCTCCCAGGCCGCGTGTCACTCGGCGACTCCCGGAGCGCCCTCGCTCAGACCGCCACCGACTCCTTCTCCTCGGCCCGCTCCCGGGAAATGACCCTCACCCGCGGATGCCCGTGGTTCCACCCCACCGACAACCGCATCCCGCCGGCCCGCACGAGGACGAGACCCACGGTGACCGCGGCGACCGTGGCGACGACCCCGCCGGCGGCGAAGCCGACGCGGGCGCCGTACGCGTCGGTGACCCAGCCGGCGATCGGCGCGCCCAGCGGCGTACCGCCCAGGAAGACCATCATGTAGAGGGCCATGACACGGCCGCGCATCACGGGGTCGGTGTTCATCTGGAGGGCCGTGTTGACGGTGACGTTCACCGTCAGGCCGAACATCCCTATCGGCACCATCAGCAGGGCGAAGATCCAGTACGCGGGGGCCAGCGCGGCCACGATCTCCAGCAGGCCGAAGGCGAGCGCGCCTCCGATCAGTACGTGCAGCCGGGCGGTACCCCGCCGGGCCGCGAGCAGCGCGCCGGAGACGGAGCCGACCGCCATGAGCGTGTTGAAGAGGCTGTACGCGCCGGCGTCCGCGTGGAACACGTCGTCGGCGTAGGCCGAGAGCCAGACGGGGAAGTTGAAGCCGAAGGTGCCGATGAAGCCCACCAGGACGATGGGCCACAGCAGCTCGGGGCGCCCGGCCACATAGCGCAGGCCCTCGCGGAGCTGGCCCTTGGCGCGGGGGGCGCGGCGGACGGGGTGCAGGTCACTGCTCCGCATCAGCAGCAGGCCGACGATGGGGGCGACGAAGGAGAGGCCGTTGTAGAGGAAGGCCCAGCCCGTGCCCACGGTGGTGATCAGCACACCGGCGACGGCGGGGCCGACGAGACGGGCCGACTGGAAGTTCGCCGAGTTGAGGCTGACCGCGTTCTGCAGCTGGTCCGGCCCGACCATCTCGGACACGAACGACTGCCGGGCCGGGTTGTCGACGACCGTGGCCATGCCCACGGCGAAGGCGGCCACGTACACGTGCCACACCTGGACATGGCCGGAGATGGTGAGCGCGGCGAGGGCCAGACCTGTCACGGCCATCGACGTCTGCGTCACGAACAGCAGCCGCCGCTTCGGGAACCGGTCGACCAGCACACCGCCGTACAGCCCGAACAGCAGCATCGGCAGGAACTGCAGCGCCATCGTCACACCGACGGTGGTCGACGACCCCGTGAGGCTCAGCACCAGCCAGTCCTGCGCGATCCGCTGCATCCACGTGCCGATGTTCGACACGACCTGCCCGACGAAGAACAGCCGGTAGTTCCGCACCCGCAACGACCGGAACGTGGAGACCCGCGAGGCCTCGGACGACACCGCCGAGGAACCACCGGGTGCGGGGGCGGCACCCGGCAGAGCGGTCGCACCCTCGTTCGATCGGCCGGTGGTATCCGGCGGGGCCTCCAGCACGGCGGGGACGGAAGGTGTTCCGGGGCCCGAACTCAAAGGGGTTCGCCTCCTTGCGTGAAACGCGTGCGTGTCCTGCGGTTGCGTGAGCCTCACCGCTCCTGTTCTGTCTGCTGGTTTTCGGGCCGACCCATGCCCGCCCCCTGACGGCGCACAGGCTGTACGCCGGGGCGCACCGGCGGCCGACCCGGCGTGCTCCACGGCGACGGCTCACCCGTCGGCCGGTCCCCGGGGCGAAGACGCGCGAGCTAGAGGTGTGCGAGCTTCTCCAGCACCGGCGCGGCGGTCCGCAGCGCGGCCCACTCCTCCTCGTCGAGGCCCTCGACCAGGGATGCGAGGAAGGCGTTGCGCTTGCGCCGGCTCTCCTCCAACATCGCCTCGGCCCGCTCGGTCTGGGTGACCACCTTCTGCCGCCGGTCCTCGGGGTGCGGCTCCAGTTTCACCAGCCCCTTGCTCTCCAGCAGGGCGACGATCCGGGTCATCGACGGCGGCTGCACATGCTCCTTGCGGGCCAGCTCACCGGGGGTGGCCGTACCGCAACGGGCGAGCGTGCCGAGCACGGACATCTCGGTCGGGCTCAGCGACTCGTCGACCCGCTGGTGCTTGAGCCGACGGGACAGGCGCATCACGGCGGAACGGAGGGCGTTCACAGCGGCCTCGTCGTCGCCATGGTTCAGGTCAGGCATGTCTTTAGCCTAACTCATTACTCTCGCTAAAGACCACCGAAACTCCACAGTCGTGCCCGTGAGCCCCGCCACTCATGCCGATCCAGGCCCTCGGATCACTCATATGAGTGACTAGTACGCAGAACGTGACACGACAGAGCAGAGCACACCTGACCCTCGTACACATGGGGACCACTGTGCTCAGCCTGCGGATAGACGAGGAGCTGCTCGAACGGCTCCGGACCCACGCGGCGAAAAGGGGAATGAGCGTCCAGGACTACGTGATCGGGACGCTCATTCGGGACGACTTCGACGAGCGGTTCCAGACCGCGGTCGAGGAGACGGAGAAGTTCTACGGGGTGACGTGAGGGACCGCGGTCACCCGCAGGAGCCGCGTACCGCTCACGTCAGACCCAGCGCCGGCATCAGGTAGTAGAAGAGGAAGACCGCCGAGACCACGTACATCGCCACCGGGACCTCACGGCCCCGCCCCGCGGCCAGGCGCAGCACGACGAAGGTGATGAAGCCCATGCCGATGCCGTTGGTGATCGAGTAGGTGAACGGCATCATCACCATCGTCACGAAGGCCGGGGCCGCGATGGTGTAGTCGGCCCAGTCGATCTCGCGGACGGAGTTCGCGAGGATCAGGAACCCGACCGCGAGCAGGGCCGGAGTCGCCGCCTGGGAGGGGACCATCGTGGCGACCGGCGTGAGGAACAGCGCGACCGCGAACAGGGCACCGGTCACCACGTTCGCGAAGCCGGTGCGGGCGCCCTCACCCACACCCGCCGTCGACTCCACGAAGCAGGTCGTGGCGGACGAGGAGCTGGCACCACCGGCCGCGACGGCGATGCCGTCGACGAAGAGCACCTTGTTGATGCCCGGCATCTGACCGTCCCCGTCGGTCAGCTTGGCCTCGTCGCCGACGCCCATGATCGTGCCCATCGCGTCGAAGAAGCACGACAGCAGCACGGTGAAGACGAAGAGCACGCCCGTCAGCAGGCCGACCTTGCCGAAGCCGCCGAAGAGGCTGACCTCGCCGAGCAGCCCGAAGTCGGGGGTGGCGACCGGGTTGCCGGGCCACTTCGGGGTGGTCAGCCCCCAGGAGCCGGCCGGCAGCTTGGCGATCGCCTCGACGACCACCGCGAGCAGCGTCATCGCGACGATCGAGATGAGGATCGCGCCCGGCACCTTGCGCACGATCAGCGCGAGCGTCAGCAGCGCGCCGAGGACGAAGACGAGCACCGGCCAGCCGTTGAGGTGCCCGTCCGCGCCCAGCTGGAGCGGCACGGTCGTGTGCGCGGCGTCCGGGATACGGGTGACGAAGCCGGCGTCGACCAGCCCGATCAGCATGATGAACAGACCGATACCGATGGAGATGCCCTTGCGCAGGCCCAGCGGCACCGCGTTCATGACGCGCTCCCGCAGGCCCGTAGCCACCAGCAGCATCACGACGAAACCGGCCAGCACCACCATGCCCATCGCGTCCGGCCACGACATGCGCGGCGCGAGCTGGAGGGCGACGACCGTGTTCACGCCGAGCCCCGCCGCCAGCGCGATCGGCACGTTGCCGATGACGCCCATGAGGAGGGTGGTGAAGGCGGCGGTGACCGCGGTGGCGGTGACCAGCTGTCCGTAGTCCAGCTGGTGCCCGTACATGTCCTTCGCGCTGCTCAGGATGATCGGGTTGAGCACGATGATGTACGCCATCGCGAAGAAGGTGGCGAACCCGCCCCGGATCTCCCGCGACAGCGTGCTGCCGCGCTCCGTGATCCTGAAGTAGCGGTCGAGGGTGCCAGGGGTGCCCTGCGGGGACATGCGAGACCTCATCCCCAACAGACCACCCGGGCGTTGTTGGAGTTTTCTACGAACAGAAGTGGCCAATCAGAAACCGTTTCAGTATGAACATACATTGCGGCGAAAGCCATCTCCGCGCGTAGACCCGCGCGCCTCGTAAGCTGTGCCCCATGGCGAAGTGGACCCCCAAGCACGAGGCACCGGAGCCCCTGGAGGGGCCCGTGGTCGCGACCATCACCGGCGGCACGATCCTGTGGTTCGTTCTCTTCGTCGCCCAGCTCCCGTTCTACGGCTGGTACGAGGACCACGGGCGCACCTGGTGGATCTGGACCTGCCTCGCGGGCGGCGGGCTCGGCCTCTACGGCATCTGGTTCGTGCGGAAGCGGGACGCGGCCATCAAGCGGGACGCGGCCGTCAAGCAGGACGCGGCCACCAAGGAAGACGCGGCCGCCGAGGACGCGGCACGACGGACCACCACCGGCTCGGACGCCGGCTCGGACGCCGGCTCCGCCACCGGCTCGGACGCCGGATCCGACACCGAAGCCGCCGACGCGACGCCCGCCGAATAGACGACGTCCTCCGCCCGGCGTCCGGCCGGCCGGACGCTCCCGTACGACCACGGCACCACACCGCCCAATCCCCCGTCCTCCCCGGGTCGGATCTTTCCCGCACTCGATGGGTGAACCTCCAAATCCGCACGTACCGTCGATTGCATGACGCACATCGACCCGGGTACCGACCTCGATCCTGTGCACCCCACCACCGCCTCGGCCCTCACGGACACGAGGCGGGCGCGCGGCCTGACGACCGCCGAGGTGGCCGAGCGGGTGGCCCGCGGCGAGGTGAACGACGTACCCGTACGGAGCAGCCGCTCCACCGTGGACATCGTCCGGGCGAACGTCTTCACCCGGTTCAACGCGATCATCGGCGTCCTCTGGGTGATCATGCTCTTCGTCGCGCCCATCCAGGACAGCCTCTTCGGCTTCGTGATCCTGGCCAACACGGGCATCGGCATCGTCCAGGAGTGGCGGGCGAAGAAGACCCTGGACTCCCTCGCGGTGATCGGCGAGGCGAAACCCACGGTCCGCCGCGACGGGGTCGCCGCGACCGTCGGCACCTCCGAGATCGTCCTCGGGGACCTGATCGAGATCGGGCCCGGCGACAAGATCGTCGTCGACGGGGAGTGCGTCGAGACCGACGGCCTGGAGATCGACGAGTCGCTGCTCACCGGTGAGGCCGACCCGGTCGTCAAACAACCCGGCGACCAGGTGATGTCGGGCAGCTTCGTGGTCGCGGGCGGCGGCGCGTTCACCGCGACCAAGGTCGGCCGGGAGGCCTACGCCGCCCAGCTCGCCGAGGAGGCGAGCCGTTTCACCCTCGTCCACTCCGAGCTGCGCTCCGGCATCTCCACCATCCTCAAGTACGTCACCTGGATGATGGTCCCGACCGCGATCGGTCTGATCATCAGCCAGCTGATCGTGAAGGAGAACGACTTCAAGGACTCCGTCGCCCGCACGGTCGGCGGCATCGTCCCGATGGTCCCCGAGGGCCTCGTCCTCCTCACCTCCGTCGCCTTCGCCATCGGCGTGATCCGTCTCGGCCGCAAGCAGTGCCTGGTGCAGGAGCTGCCGGCCATCGAGGGCCTGGCCCGAGTCGACACCGTCTGCCTCGACAAGACGGGCACCCTCACCGAGGGCGGCATGGACGTCACCGAGCTGCGCCCCCTCGACGGGACGGACGAGTCGTACGTACGCCGGGTGCTGGGCGCCCTCGGCGGATCGGACCCCCGGCCGAACGCCTCGCTGCAGGCGATCATCGACGTCTGCCCGGACGGCGAGGACTGGCGCTGCACCCGGTCGCTGCCCTTCTCCTCGGCCCGCAAGTACAGCGGCGCGGCCTTCGGCGAGAGCGACGGCGCGTCCAGCACCTGGCTGCTGGGCGCCCCCGACGTCCTGCTCCCCGACGGCGACCCGGCCCTCGCCGAGACCGAACGGCTGAACGAGGACGGGCTACGGGTGCTGCTGCTGGCCCGGGTGACCCGGGAGCTGGACGACCCCGAGGTCGCGACCGGCGCGCGCCCCACCGCCCTCGTCGTCCTCGAACAGCGGCTGCGCCCGGACGCCGCCGACACCCTGCGCTACTTCGAGGAGCAGAACGTCCGGGCGAAGGTCATCTCCGGCGACAACGCGGTCTCGGTCGGCGCGGTGGCCGGCAAGCTCGGCCTGGCCGGCGAGGTGGTCGACGCCCGCCGGCTGCCCGCCGAGCGCGACGAGATGGCGACGGCCCTCGACTCGGGCACCGTCTTCGGCCGCGTGACCCCCCAGCAGAAGCGCGACATGGTCGGCGCGCTCCAGTCCCACGGCCACACGGTCGCCATGACCGGCGACGGGGTGAACGACGTCCTGGCCCTCAAGGACGCCGACATCGGTGTGGCGATGGGCTCCGGATCGGAGGCCACCAGGGCGGTGGCCCAGATCGTCCTCCTCAACAACAGCTTCGCGACGCTGCCCTCGGTGGTCGCCGAGGGCCGCCGGGTGATCGGCAACATCACCCGCGTGGCGACGCTCTTCCTGGTCAAAACGGTCTACTCGGTGCTCCTCGCCATTCTGGTCGTCTGCTGGCAGGTGGAGTACCCCTTCCTCCCCCGCCATCTGACCCTGCTCTCCACCCTGACGATCGGCGTCCCGGCCTTCTTCCTCGCCCTCGCCCCCAACAAGGAGCGGGCGAAACCCCACTTCGTCCGCCGGGTCATGCGCTACGCCATCCCCGGCGGCGTCCTGGCGGCCCTGGCGACCTTCGCCACGTACCTGATCGCCCGTCATCACTACACCGGGGCGGACGCGTTGGAGGCGGAGACCAGCGCCGCCACCCTCACGCTCTTCCTGATCTCCATGTGGGTGCTGGCCATCATCGCCCGCCCCTACACCTGGTGGCGCCTCGGTCTGGTCGCTGCGATGGCGGCGGGCTTCCTGCTGGTCCTCGTCGTCCCCTGGCTCCAGGACTTCTTCGCGCTCCGTCTGGTCGGTACGACGATGCCGTGGACGGCGGTCGCCATCGCGGCCGGGGCCGCGGCGGTCCTGGAGCTCCTGTGGAGGTGGGTGGACCGCCGCTTCCCCGCGTAGGGGGAAACCGGACCCGCGCGGCCTGCGTCCTCGCCTCTGACCGACTCGTCGCGAAGGGGAGACGCACGACATGAACCCGGATCAGCCGGTGGAGTTCCACGCCCCGTGCGGGCATCTGATCGCGGCACCGGCCGATCGCGTCGGACAGGAGGTCCGCTGCCCCCACTGTCACCGGGTGGCCCGGGTCCCCTCGCCCGACGTCCCGTACGCCTCGCCGGTGCCCGTCCCGGCCGGCGCCACCGAGCCGGCCGCGCTGACCGCCCTCTACGTGACCACGCTGATCGGGGGTCTCCTCGCCGCCGGTCTGGTCTAACTGGTCATGTTCGACGAGTTCTCCGAGTCCGAGCTGGTCTCGATCACCCCGCTGTGGTTCTTCCCCGTCGTCTTCGGCCTGTACGGCTTCGCCTCGCAGCGGCTGCTGCGCCACATCGCCACCGGCCGCGCGGCAACCCTCGGCGAGGCGGCCCGGCTCTCCATCGACGTGGCCGGGTACTGGGCGGCCCTGGTGCTCTTCCCGTTCCTGGTGCTGAGGTGGCGCAGTTCCCTGCTGGTGTCGCTGGCGGCCGCGCTCTTCTGGGCCGTGCTGCTGTGGCTGTTCTTCGCCCTGCTCTTCCCGACGCTCTGACCGCGCGACGAGGGGTGCCGCGGCCGACAACCGACCACGACACCCCTCGCCGGGTCCGCGCCCCCGTGCTACTTCACGTCGACGTAGTCGCCCGTGGCGCTGACCGGCGCCGTCGTGGTGACGCCGGCGTAGCTGAAGCGCCAGTAACCGTCGTACGTGGCGGTGCCGGTGGCCTTCACATTGCCGTAGGCGTCCGAGTAGACCGTCTTGACCGTGGTGTACGTGCTGGTGCCCGCCCTGCGGAACTGGAGCTTGACCGGCTGCTTGGCGAAGGCCTTGTAGGTGTGGCTCTGCCAGTCGGCGCGGGTGAGCTTGCCGGTCGCGGTGACGGTCCTGCCCTTGGTGACGGGCTCCGGCCCGGCGTTGACGGTCAGCTTCGCGAGGCGCTGGACGAGGGTGGAGGCCAGCCCGCCCTGCTCCTTGTAGCCGACCTTGCTGTAGTCGATCTGGCCGCTCGTGGGGTCCTGGCCGTTGAAGGCGACGGCGTCGGCGCCCGCCTTCCAGGTCCCGGCCTGCGAGTTGAGCAGATCGCCGTCGCCCGGCCGGATGTCGATGGTGGCCGTGCAGCTCTCGGTGGTCGAGGTGGTGACCTTGCAGGTGGCGAAGTCGTCGCCGAAGAGCTGCGGGGTGCTGTCGTCGCCAAAGGTGCCGCGGTAGAGGAAGGGTTCGACGAAGAAGTCCCCGGCGGTGACCTTGACGTCCGACCCGTGCGTCAGCGTGAACGACACGGGGGTGCTGACCGTGCCGCCGACCCCGACCTTGACGGACTTGGCGATCTTGAAGTTCGAGAAGCTGACGTTCAGCGTGTACGGCGTACCGCTGGTCGAGACCGACCCGGCGGCCTGCGCGGACGGCACGGCCAGGGCGGAGAAGGCCAGGGCGCCGAGGACGGCGGCCGCGGTGGCTCTTGTGCGCATGCGTTCCCCAAGTGGAGAAAGAGTGATCGTGGGACCTTTTGGCCCGGATGATCAGAACACGCGTTCCCCGCGCCCAAGGGGACCTGCATCCACTTCTTACGAAGGTCCGACTCCCGCCTTACGGAACGGAACGGAAAGGGAAGGGAACGAAAAGGGCGCCGACCCGGGAGAACCCGGACCGACGCCCCTGTGTCTCACCGCTGCCCGCGGCTCACTTCACGTCGACGGCGTCGGCCGCCGACGTCACGGCCGGCGTGGTCGAGGTGCCCGCGAACACGTAGCGGAACGAACCGTCGGCGCTCGCCTTGACGGTGGTCTTCAGCGCACCGCCGGAGCCGGACTTGACCGTCTTGACGTCCTTGTAGGTGGACGTGCCCTTCTTCTTGAACTGCAGCTTCACCGACTGGCTGGTGTAGCCCGCGTACTTGAGCGTGTCCCAGTTGGCGCGGGTCAGCTTGCCGGAGACCGTGATGGTCTTGCCCTTCTTGACCGGCTCGGGAGAGGCGTTGGTGGTCAGCGCGGAAGCGCGCTTGACGCTGGCCTTGGAGTGCTTCTCCTGGATGTTGTGGTCGCCGTCCGTGGCCAGGGCACCGGCGAAGACGTGCCACTTGCCGGCCAGGATGTTGCTGTAGATGTTGTCCTTCGGGTCGGCGACGACGGTCACCTTGCAGGTGGACGTGGTCGCGTCGACGGCGGTGCAGGTGCCGTTGTCCGCGACCGGGACCATCGCGCCCACGACATCGCCGGATTCGATGTCGTTCCCCTTCCACAGGAAGGCGTAACCGTCCTCGATGCCCGACGGGTCGGTCGCGGTGACCGAGATGGTGACGCTCTTCTTCTTGCTGGTGCCGACCACGATGTCCTTGCCACCGTTGACGGTGACCTTCTTGATGACGGTGTCGCCGACGATCTCGTCCGCCAGGGCCCCGAACGGCGTGACCGACGCCCCGAGGGCGCCGGGCGCGTCATCGGCCTGCGCGGCCGGAGCGACGAAGGCGGACAGGGCGAGGGCGCCCGAGACGGCGATCACAGTGGCACGCATACGCATGTATTCCCCCGGTGGTGAGGTGGGGCCGACGGTGGTCGTCACGTCGGCCGGATGGTCGCGGGTCGGTTGACCCGCTGGCTCTGCGGGTGGGGGACGGACCGGTTCGCCCGGCACGTCCCCCTGGGTCCGTATGCTTACTTCACGTCGATGGTGTCGCCCGTGGCGGTCGCGCCCGCCGTGGTCGAGGTGCCCGCGAAGACGTAGCGGTACGTGCCGTCGACGCTCGCCTTGACGGTGGTGGACACGGCGCCCGTGGAAGCGGAGTTGACGGTCTTGACCGTCTTGTAGGCGGTGGTGCCGGCCTTCTTGAACTGCAGCTGCACCGGCTGGCCGCCGAGCGCGCCGTTCACCCCGGTGTTCCAGTTGGCGCGGGTCAGCTTGCTGGTGACGGTGATCGTCGCACCCTTGGCGACCGGCTCCGGAGAGGCGTTCGCCCCCGCGAGCTGGGCGGCGCGCAGGACCTTGAACGACTTGAGGTTGTCCTTCTGGACGTAGTCGTAGTCCTTCGCCTGGGCGATCGCCCAGGTCTTCCACGTACCCGCGACGGAGTTGATGGCGTTGCGGTTCGGCGTGAAGGTGAAGCTCGCCGTGCAGTTGGACTTGGTCGACGTCACCTTCTTGCAGGTGATCGGGTCCTTGCTCGGCGAGGCGGCGCTGTCGGCGGTGTCGATGTTCGCGCCGCGGTACAGGTAGGCCGTGGCCATCCGGTGGCCGGAGTTGTCCGTCACCGTGAACTTGAGCGTGATGGTCTTCTTGGCCTTCGCGCCGACGACCACGGCCTTGCCACCGTTGACGGAGACGCTGGTGATCTTGATGTTGCCGTACTTGTCGTCGGCCTGCGCGGCCGGAGCGGCGAGGGCGGTCAGAGCCAGGGCACCGGTGATGACGAGGCCCAAGGTCGCACGCTTGTGCAATGTATTCCCCACGTAAGAGGGGTCCCGCGGCGAAGATGACGCACGAAGTGTCGGCACGCGGGGCCCGAGTGTCTGGAGAGCCGGGTGGCTCACCAGACCAGACTCGGGGCTCCTGGGAATGGTTGTACGAGTTGTGAACAACTTTTGCGAATGTTGCGCAGGTCACATCACGCGGGTTTAGTCAGTCGAACCAGCGGTCCCGGGCCAACTCCTCGGTCCTGGACGGGTCTTCGAGCAGCGCGGCCACCTCGAAGCGGCGCGGCCACTGCCCGGCCGCCCAGGCCAGCCCGGCCGCGACACCCTCCAGCGTGGCGGCGTGCAGCACACCGTCGCGCGTACGGCGCCAGTCCAACTCCACTCCGTCGACGACGAGTTCCTCGTGTTCGCCGTACGACGAGGGCGTGGCCGGGCCGAGCAGGACCCGGACCGACTCCGGTACGTCGTGCTCCGTGCCCTCCGAGCCGACCTCCCCGGTCACCGACTCGCTGAGCCGCCGCACCTGGAACAGCTCGGCCAACTCGGCTGCCCGCGACGGCCGTACGGGCAGCAGCGGCACACCGGAGGTGAAGGGCAGCAGGTCGGGCGAGTCGACGACCACGGCGTCGGCCGCGTCCACGACACTCACCTCGCCGTCCAGCACCGCACGCAACTCGTCGGGCAGAGTCACCTGTTCGGGGTCCAGGTCGGCCAACGCCCCGTACAGACCGTGCAGTTGCGCCGCGGTCACCGGCAGCTCCGGGTCGGCCAGGCGGTCCAGCAGCTCGGCGGCGCCGCCCGGCTCCTCCAGCAGCGCGGCCACCGAGGTGCGCACCCCCAGCGCCCGCAGGACCTGCTCGTCGTCGAAGCCGGTGGCGTCGGCCTCGTCGTACAGGCCGCGCAGCAGCGGGTCGCCGCCGGCCGCGAGCAGGCCCGCCGGGCGGCGGCCGTCGAGGACGGGATGGCCGCGCAGCCACCAGGCGGTGTAGGGGCGGACGATCTCGTGCGTGCCGTCCGGGAGCAGGATGCGCACCGGCTGCACCAGCGCGTCGCGCAGCGGCGGCTTCGCCAGCAGCGCGAGCGCCTCCGGCCAGCGGTCCTCGTCGACGAGGTCAAGGTCGCGCACGGCCACGAGCTCCGTCGCGACCGGCGGCACCGGGCTGTCCGGGAACCGGTCGAGGATGTCCTCGGCCCACACGTCCACCGCGTCCAGCAGACCGGAGTCGTCGGGCTCGGCGAAGTCCCCGTCGCGCGGCTCCAGTTCGTCGGGGTCGAGGACGACGTCGGTGGCGCGTACGAGGGCGAAGCCGGCGAGCACGCCACAGGCGGCCAGGGGCTGTTCGCCCCAGCGCTCGGCCAGTTCGGCGTCGACGAAGGCGAGTTCGTCCTCGCGCATGACCCGGGCGAACGGGCTGCCGGGGAGGACGAGTTCACCGGCGGGGGCCAGTTCGCCGTCCTCGTCGGTGAGGGCGAGGGCACCGAGCCAGGGTTCGTCGCCGGGTTCGAGGCCCGCGTCGCGGACCAGGGCGAGGACGAGGTCTGCCAGCTCCTCCGCGTCCGGCCGGCCGTCCTCCTCGTCCCAGACACCGCCGTCGTCGTCCAGGGAGGCCGCCACGGCGGCCCGTACCTGCGGGGTGGTGAGCACGGCGCGCGGGGTCGCGGGCAGCGCGCCCAGCTTCTCCAGGAGGGGATGCGCGGCGTCCGGGTGCGCCACCTTCAGCCCGAGGCGGGCGAGCGTGTCGGGACGCGCCGCCTGCGGGCCGTCGGGGGACGGCAGGAGGATCTGCCGGGGGCCGATGGTGGTCCGCCCGTCCGCGAGCGGCACCGGCAGACCGGACAGCCGGTCCGGATCGACCCCGGCGAGGCTGTCGTACAGCCGCCGCCACCAGTCGGGCGCCTTCTCCAACCCCGCGAGCCGGTCGATCGCGTCGCCCAGCGGCAGGCGCGCGACGCCCAGCGTCCGCAACTCCGCGCGCCGTTCGAGCCCGGCGGGCAACAGGCTGGGCAGGACGTCCGCGAGCACCTCGACGGTCTCCGCGCCGGCCCCCTCCACGACCTCGGCGTCACGCGGACGCAGCGCGGCGGACAACTCGTCCAGCTCGTCCTCGGGTTCGGGCATCACCGCACGCGGCAGGAACGCGGTGCGCGGCAGCCGCTCCAGGATCGCCTGCCGCAGCGCCCCGTCCAGCTCGCCCTTGCCCAGCGGGCCGGGCACGAGGTCGATGACGCCCTCGCCCACCGGCTCCCAGGCGGCGAGGAGCGCGGCGTACGCGTCCGCCGCGCGCTGCACGAGGAAGTCGGTGAGCGGCCCGGGCGCGGCGTGCCGCCGGGTCGTGTCGAGCGGGAAGGAGGCGATGAGCAGCGCGGGGACGCCGAGGGCCTCGTCGCTGGGGGTGGGCGCGTGCACGACGGGGCTGGTACGCGGGCGGACCGGCGCGCCGTCGGGCCCGGTCGGCACCGCCCAGGTGACGGACCAGTGGGGCCGCAGCCGCTCCTCGACGGGCCGGTCGGCGAGCAGCGCGGCCTCGATCGCCCCGTGCTCGGCGACGGTACGCCAGCGCGTGACCCCGTCCCGCGAGTCCTCCACGACGACGTACGCCCCCTCCACGCGCCGTCGCAGCGTCCGCGCCTCACCGGCGCCGACCTCGATGACGACTTCGTCGAGACCGGGCAGGGCGAGCAGCAGCGCGTCGTCGACGGCGTGCAGCAGCCGCTCGGCGAGATCGGCGGCGGCGGTGTCGCGCAGCGGAAGGATCACGACGGTGTCGTACGACTCCGGAGCGGACCCCTCGGCGGCGAACGGCAGCCGCAGCAGCGGCACATGACCGTCCCGGCGGCGGATCTCGTCGCCCAGTCCCGGGCTGTGCCGGGCGGTGTCGGCGGCGAGCAGCCGGGCCTCGGCGAGCGACCAGCGGATACCGCCGTGGCGCCCGACGACGGCGGGCTCGTCGGTGACGGCGAGCACGGCGGCGAAGCCGACGCCGAACCGGCCCACCGCGCCCTCGTGGCCGCCGGCCGGGCTGTCCCGCTTCGCGGACGCGCGGAGCGTGGACAGCGACTCGACGCCGCCCGCGTCCAGCGGGGCGCCCGTGTTGGCGGCGACGAGGACACCGTCCCGGAGGGTCAGCCGCAGCCGCCCGGGGACCTTCGCCCTGGCCGCCGCGTCGGCGGCGTTCTGCGCCAGCTCCACGACGAGGCGGTCCCGGTAGCCGCCGAGGACGAGGTCCTCCTCGGCGTTGGCGTCCTCGCGGAACCGGGCGGGGCTGGTCGCCCAGGCGTCCAGCACGCCCCGCCGCAGTCGCGCCGTCCCGAACGGGTCCGCACCCTCGGCCGCCGGCCGCACGAACTTGCTCACGGTTCACATCTCCCTGTCGCGTGGTGACCACGAAGGTACCGGGTCGCTGCGCCGGCTTGGCCGACTGCCCAGGGGGGTGGGGGGTGTCGACCGAGGCGTCGCCCACGCCCACACCCGCCTGGGACAGCACCCCCGAGTCGCTGGTCGCGGTGGGTGACTCCATCACCCGGGGCTTCGACGCGTGCAAGGTCCTC
>NZ_JARGEE010000237.1:0-14340 GCF_033794485.1 Streptomyces sp. MB09-02B | reverse complement strand
GCCCCGCTTTCTCAGGGGCGCGTCGTCGGGTGCGCGTAACTGAGGGGCGCGTCGTCGGGTGCGGGTGAGTGGGGCTTCTCGCGCAGTTCCCCGCGCCCCTGAGAAAGCGGGGCTGCGCCCCTGCTTTCTCGCGGCCGGCCCCTACCGGACCGTCAGGTCAGCGACGAGGTGGCTCACCGAACAGCTCCACCGCCGTACGGACGTCCGCCAGCCCCTTCGCCAGCGCGCTCACCGACCCGATCGACCCCGCGATCAGCAACAGCGACCGCCGCAACCGCGGCACCTCCGGCATCCCGGTGACCGCCATCGCCGCGAGCGCCGCCAGCTCGTCCTCCGCTATGCCCCGGTCGGGGAACTCCGCTGGATGCGCGGCCAGTTCACGACGCAGCCGGGACACGGCCGAGCTCAGCTTCGCCACTCTCGGATCCTCGTCACCGCCGGTCACTGACCTCTGCCCCAAGCTCCGCAACACAGCCTCTCCCCCCTCGCCCACGCCCTCGTGCACGAGCCGTGGCCGCGCAACGGCGCACGGCCGCCCGCCCCGTGGCGTCGGTCGGGCGCCTGGGGTGGCGCGGGCCAGTAAACGCCAATCGGTGTGGCGAGCGCCACCACGGGGACGGAAATTCAGTCCCCGGGCACCACAAAGACGGCACACGGTCCGTGGGGCTTCACGGGACACCCCCGCCCGGTCGGGTATGCAGGGGGACATGACGCACCACCAGCCCCGCAACACTGCCCCTGACACGACCCGCCCGGCCCCCGAGGGCGAGGTCGTCGGGCTGCTGCTGGCCGCCGGCGGCGGGCGGCGCCTCGGCGGCCGCCCCAAGGCCCTGCTCCCCCATCGTGGCCGCCCGTTGGTCGAACACGCGGTCGGCGTGCTGCGGGCGGGCGGCTGCGCCCGGATCCATGTGGTCCTCGGCGCCGAGTCCGCGACCGTACGTGCCCGTGCCGAACTTCCCGGCTGCGTCCTGGTCGACAACCCGGACTGGGCCGAGGGCATGGGCTCCTCGCTGCGGGCCGGACTGGAGTCGCTGGCGGGGACGGGGGCAGACGCCGCCCTGGTGTCACTGGTGGACCAGCCGGGCATCGGACCGGAGGCGGTCGCTCGCGTCCTCGCCGCACACGCTTCGAGCGGATCGCTCGTGGCGGCCGCGTACGACGGCGTGCGCGGCCATCCCGTCCTCTTCGGCGCCGACCTCTGGCCCGGCGTCGCCGCCACCGCCACCGGCGACCGAGGGGCACGCGCCTATCTGAAGGAACGCGCCGACACGATCACACTCGTCGAGTGCGGGGACGTCGCGCGCCCCTACGACATCGACACCGAGGCCGACCTCGTCCACCTTGAGTGAACGCGGTGACACTCAGCGCCACCCTGCCTCGATCCGAAGAATCTCGACATCAACAAAACATTGAACTTCCACCATGAGGAAACTACTATCCACTGTTCAGAAGCGCCCTCCTCATCCAGGGGCGCCGACAGCCCGACCCGGGTCGACTGACACCCGGTGCCACGCCCGCTGAAGGAAGTGACAGCTCATGTCCGCACCAGCGCCGTCCCCGCTGGCCATCGTCGACGCCGAGCCCCTGCCCCGCCAGGACGAGGTCCTCACCCCCGCCGCCCTCGCCTTCATGGCCGAGCTGCACCGCCGGTTCACCCCCCGGCGTGACGAGCTGCTGGCCCGCCGCGCGGAGCGGCGCGCCGAGATCGCCCGCACCTCCACGCTCGACTTCCTCCCGGAGACCGCCGCGATCCGCGCCGACGACTCCTGGAAGGTGGCCCCCGCCCCGGCCGCCCTGGACGACCGTCGGGTCGAGATCACCGGCCCCACCGACCGCAAGATGACGATCAACGCACTGAACTCCGGGGCGAGGATCTGGCTCGCGGACTTCGAGGACGCCTCGGCGCCCACCTGGGAGAACGTGGTCCTCGGCCAGGTGAACATGGCCGACGCCTACCAGCGGAACATCGACTTCACCGACGAGCGCACCGGCAAGTCCTACGCGCTGCGCCCGAACGAGGAGCTGGCGACGGTCGTCATGCGTCCGCGCGGCTGGCACCTCGACGAGCGCCACCTGGTCGACGCCGACGGCACCCTCGTCCCCGGCGCGCTCGTCGACTTCGGCCTGTACTTCTTCCACAACGCCCAGCGGCTGCTGGACCTCGGCAAGGGCCCGTACTTCTACCTCCCCAAGACGGAGTCGCACCTGGAGGCCCGTCTCTGGAACGAGGTGTTCGTCTTCGCGCAGGACCACCTCGGCATCCCGCAGGGCACCGTTCGCGCCACCGTCCTCATCGAGACGATCACGGCCGCGTACGAGATGGAGGAGATCCTCTACGAACTCCGCGACCATGCCTCGGGGTTGAACGCGGGCCGCTGGGACTACCTCTTCTCCATCGTGAAGAACTTCCGTGACGGCGGCGCCAAGTTCGTCCTCCCGGACCGCAACGCGGTGACGATGACCGCCCCGTTCATGCGCGCGTACACCGAACTCCTCGTCCGCACCTGCCACAAGCGCGGCGCGCACGCGATCGGCGGCATGGCCGCGTTCATCCCGTCGCGGCGCGACGAAGAGGTCAACAAGGTCGCGTTCGAGAAGGTCAAGGCCGACAAGGACCGCGAGGCGAACGACGGCTTCGACGGCTCCTGGGTGGCACACCCCGACCTGGTCCCGATCGCCATGGCCTCCTTCGACGCCGTCCTCGGGGACAAGCCGAACCAGAAGGACCGCCTCCGCGAGGACGTCGACGTCAAGGCCGCCGACCTGATCGCCGTCGACTCCCTCGACGCCAGGCCGACGTACGCCGGACTCGTCAACGCCGTCCAGGTCGGCATCCGGTACATCGAGGCCTGGCTGCGCGGCCTCGGCGCCGTCGCCATCTTCAACCTGATGGAGGACGCGGCCACCGCCGAGATCTCCCGCTCCCAGATCTGGCAGTGGATCAACGCGGGCGTCGAGTTCGAGCGCGACGGACACACCGTGAAGGCCACGCCGGAGCTGGCCCGCGAGGTCGCCGCCGAGGAACTCGCCGACCTGCGGGCGGAGTTGGGCGAGGAGGCGTTCGCCGCCGGGCACTGGCAGCAGGCCCACGACCTCCTGCTGGAGGTCTCCCTCGACGAGGACTACGTCGACTTCCTGACCCTGCCGGCGTACGAGCAGCTGAAGGGCTGAGCTACGACCCGCCGATCCTGTCCGAGTGGCCCAGGGATTTTCCCGGGGCCACTCGGTCACGTACGGCCTGCTTGACGGCGGTGGGCTCGGGGAAGCCCTGATCACGGCGGTCCCACACGACCTCGTCGTTGACGCGGACCACGAAGACGCCGCCCGTGCCGGGCTTGAGGCACAGCTCCGTCAGTTCGGTCTCGAAGGTCGTCAGCAGCTCCTGGGCCAGCCACGCGGCCCGGGGCAGCCAGCGGCACTGGGTGCAGTACTCGATCTCGACCCGCTGTGTCCCGGTCATCCCAGATGCACCGACCAATCCTGTTCCGCCGCCGGTTTGCCGTGCAGGTCCGGGACCCGCTTCAGCCAGTCCGGCCGGCCTCGCTGTGTCCTCGCCGCGCGGAGGGCCTCCTCGGCGGCGAGTTCCTCCCGGGTGGGGAAGTCGGTGGGGAGCCAGTCGGCGGAGGCACGCACGCGCGCGTGGAGGTAGCGCACATAGGCGTCGCGGACCTCGTCGGCCGAGGTGAAGCCGTCCTCGACGGGCAGCCAGCCGTCCGGGACCTCCGCGAGGATCCGCCGCAGCAGCTCCTCGGTCACCTTCGGCGCGAGCTCGGTGTCGGCCGCGCGCACGTCGGGGGCGTAGTGGCCGAGGGCGTGGTGCCGGAAGTCGTAGGCCTTCGTGGGGTCCGAGGCGTCCCAGCGGTGGTGGAAGACAAGGGCCGCGCCGTGGTCGATCAGCCAGAGTCGCGGGGGCGCGATGCCGAGGGTGGGCCAGACCATGAGGTTCGAACTGTGCACGGTGCGGTCGACGTTGACCGTGAGGGCGTCGAGCCAGATGATCCGGCCGGCTTCGAGCGGGTCGACGCGGAAGTCCTTCGCGACCTCCGGGGTGAAGTCCGCGGCGCCCGGCAGATAGTCCATTCCGAGGTTGAGCCCGGCACTCGCGGCGTGCAGTTCCCGCACCTCCTGGTGCGGCTCGCTCTCGGCGATCGCCGGGTCGAAGTGCGCGAGGACCAGCTCCGGGAACCGCATCCCCAGCGCCCGCGCCAGCTCCCCGACGATCACCTCGGCGACCAGCGCCTTGCGTCCCTGCGCCGAGCCCGTGAACTTGACGACGTAGGTGCCCAGGTCGTCGGCCTCGACGACGCCGGGTACGGAGCCGCCGGCCCGCAGGGGGGCGACGTAGCGGGTCGCGGTGACCTCTCTCAGCATCGCCCAAGGCTCCACGGCTCAGGTGCTTCACATCCCACGGCTCGCTCCCCCTCGGTGCGGCCCCTGCTCCCGGCCTCCAGCATGAAGGGAACATAGTAACCAAGCGTCATCGCGCGGCCGGCTGACCCCGGTCACGGAATCACCGTGACCGGGGCTCGGGATCAGCTGCCGCGGCGGGTGCCGGCCGCCGCCAGGGCCATCAGAAGGGCTTCAGTTCCGGTAGCGGGACACGATCCGGCCGCGTGTCAGGTCGTACGGCGGGAGTTCCACCAGCACCCGGTCCTCCAACATGATCTTGATGTAGTTCTTGCGGATCTTCCCGCTGATGTGCGCGAGCACCTGGTGGCCGTTCTCCAGCCGGACGGTGAACATGGCGCTGCGCAGGCATTCGACGACCCTGCCCTCGACCTCGATGACGTTCTTGTTCCTCGTCATCGCACCAGCTCCAGGTTGCTGCTCGCCCGCCGGGCCCCGATGCCCTCGAACAGCGTCGAGGCCGCGTGGTTGGACTCCTGCACCTCGGTCCAGGCCTCGGTGAAACCGGTGCGGTGCAGTGTCCCCAGCGCGTGGGCGAGCAGTGCCCGCGCGATGCCACGGCGCTGTTCGCAGGCCCGGACCGCGAGCAGCCCGATGCGCGGCCGGATCGGGATCACCACCCGGATCAGCCCCAGGTAGCGGTCCGGCGTCGCGGCCACCGCGTACGCCGACGGGTCGACGACGGTGTCGCCCTCGGGGTGGGGAACCACCTCCGCGGGCATCGACTGCCACCCGACGGTCGCCTCGACCTCCTCACGGATCGCGCGGTCCACCGCCCGCAGCAGGCTCTCGTCCGCCTGGCCGGCGGGAACGATCGTCACGCCCGCAGGCGGCAGGACCTCGTCGAGCCCGGTGACGCGCGGGTCGGTCGGTACGACGTACTCCCACTCACGGCGCCGGCTCGTGAACCCGGCCCGCCGCCAACGGGCCGTCAGCTCCGCGTCGGCTTCGTCGACCACCGTGTACAGCGGCGCCGGCAGGTGCGCCGCCATCGCCCCGGCGAGCCGGTCGAAGGTGTCGTCGTGCCAGGCGTCGACGCTGACGAACAGGCGTCCGTCGGGTCGCTGTTGTGCGTAGCCGCGGCCGACCACCAGGTCGTCCTCCAGTGCGTGCCACTGCCTGTCCGCGACGCGCGTGATCATCACCGCGTGTTCGCCCAGGTCAGAGGTGTAAGGCTTCGTGTTCATCGGAGTCTCCAGGAGTGCCTCGATCTCAGGCGCTCCTGGCGACACCGGACGTCAGCCGCCGGACCGTGACGGGTTGAGGGAGCACCCACGGGTAACTGCGTTCACGGGGCTCACCTCCCTACGTCGACTTCACGGTCCGCCACGAACGTACCAACGGGGAACCGTCCCGCTCAAAGCATTTGTTCGGCTCGCGGCCGGGCGGCCGCCGGCCGGTCAGAGTCTGCGCACCACGCGGGTGGCGACCCTCGCGTACCCGATACCGATCGCCAGGGAGGCGAGGAGAGCGAGGACGGGGAGGTCGTCGCGGAGGAAGGGATAGACCTGGAAGTGGGTCAGATAGATGTAGAGGGAACTGCTCGCCAGGACGCCGGCGGCACGGTTGAGGGGGCCCAGGCTCGGCAGCGTCGGCACCCAGATCAGCAGGGTCAGGCCCGCGACGACCAGGAGCGTGCGCTGCGGCTGGTCCTCGAACAGGCCGGGCGTGGTGAGCAGGAGCACGGCGGTCAGCAGGAGCCGTTGCCGCGCGCTCGTCGCCCGCGCCGCCGCCCAGCCCAGCGCGAACAGCCAGAACACCACGGCCGGTCCGAGGTGGAAGCGGGCGGGCGCCACACCCAGCAGGTCGTAGCGGCCGACCAGGCCGATCGCGACCAGGGTGAGCGGGACCCCGAACGGGTGGCGCCGCTCCAGCCGGTCCAGCAGCGGCACGGCCAGCAGCGTGCCCAGCACGACCAGGAAGTAGACCAGTGCCTCCACGAACCAGTAGTGCCACTCGTGGCGCTCGGTGCCCTGGTCGAGGAGGCTGTTGAGCAGCAGGGCGTTGGCGGGGTCGTACAGGCCGGTCAGCAGGACCGCGCAGGAGATCCACACGATGCTCGGAAGGGCTATGCGGGCGACGCCGCGCCACAGGTGGCGCAGGCGGTCGCGGTGTGCGGCGGCGGTCAGGTGGAAGCGGGCGAAGTTGTAGCCCGCGACGCCGATCAGGATGTGGGCGCTGCCCTGGAGCGTGAAGACGGGGATGTGCGAGCCGACGACGAGCACGATGCCGACCGCCCGCAGCGCGATGCCGGTCTCCAGGGAGCGCCGGGCGCCTCGGGAGCGGGTCTCGCGCGCGGCCGGATAAGTCGGGCGGGTCCGTCCGGCCCGCGGCGGAGGGCCGGTGGGCGTGCCCTCCGCTCCGTCCGCCCGCGCCTGCGTCTCCTTCGGCCGCTCCCGCGACTGCGGTGCCAGGGACGTGAGTTCGCGGATCGGCCTCGCGGGCCAGTCCGTGGGAAGTGTGCCCAGGGCCTCCTCCAGCCGCAGGGACATCTCCACGTAGCAGAGCGAGTCGCCGCCCAGACCGACGAAGCTGCTGTCGTCGGTGACGTCGTCGCGGTCGAGTATCTCGGCGTAGAGGCTCCGCAGTAGCGCTCCCGTTTCTGCCCCGCCCGGGGCGGCGGCCGGGTCCGCGCCTGCCGGGTCCGCCGCCGTGGGCCGCGGACGCGTGAGTCGCCGTACGGCCTCGTAGTCGGACTTTCCGCTGGCCAGGCGGGGCAGTTCCGCGACGAGGCGTACTCGGACGGCCCGCGGGGGTATCCCGCACTCGTGTGCCACCAAGCGGCGCACGTGTGTCTCGTCGGAGCGGCCTCCGGCGCCGTCCGTCAGCGCCGCCACCGCCAGCGCGTCGCCGTCGCCCGCGCAGGACGCGGTGATCCCGTGCCGTTCCAGCAGGGCCTCCACGCGCTGGGGGTCGATGCGCAGGCCGCAGATCTTCGCGAACCGGCTGCGGCGCCCGACTATCTCGTACAGCCCGTCGGGCGCGCGCCGCGCCAGGTCGCCCGTGTACAACTCCTGCACCGTACGTCCGAGGGCGAGGTCGGCCGGGCTCTGTGCGTAGCCGAGCATGACGTTCGGGCCGGAGTAGACGAGTTCGCCGACGCCGGCCGCGTCGGGGCTCGGGTCGGTGCCCGGCTCGGCCGGGTCGACGGGTGCCAGACGGAAGGAGCCGCCGGGTATCGCCACGCCCACGGCTTCCGGGCGGGCCGCGGCGAGGTGCGGCGGCAGGTAGGCCATCCGGGCCGTCGCCTCGGTCTGCCCGTACATCACGAAGAGTTCCCAGCCCGCGCGACGCCCTTGCTCGGCGTAGCGGGCGACCCGTTCGGGCGCCAGCCGCCCGCCCGCCTGGGTGACGCGGCGCAGGTGCGGCAGCTCCATGTCGGTGAACCCGACGCGGTCGAGAAGGTCGAAGGTGTACGGCACTCCCGCCAGCGAGGTGCCGCGGGCGGCTCGGAACTCCTCCCAGAACCCGGCGTCCGCCACCGACCGGTCGGTGAGGATCAGCCCGGCCCCGCGCAACAGGTGGCTGTGGATGACGGAGAGGCCGTAGCAGTAGTGCGGCGGCAGGGTCGTGGCCGCGCGGTCGGTGTCGGTGATGCCGAGGTACACGGCGATGGACGAGGCGTTCGACTGCACGTTGTCGTGCGAGAGCCGCACGAGCTTCGGCGAGCCGGTCGATCCGGATGTGCTCAGCAGCAGCGCGAGGTCCGGGTGGAGGGTGTGGGCGGTGCCGTGCCTGCGCTCGTCCAGGGACCAGTGGCCGCGCTCGTCCTGACGGGCCACCACGTCCGGGTCGTACGCCTCGGTCAGCGCGCCGATCGTGCCGTCGCCGTCACCGGGGACGAGCAGGACCGGGTGACCGGCGGACAGGGCGGCGAGATGGACGACGAGGGCGTCGACGCGGTTGGCGCCGGCCAGCAGGACCAGCCGGCGGACGGGGCCGAGGCGTTTCGCCGTGGCGGTGACCCGTTGGGCCAGCTCTCGGTAGCTGAGTTCTCCCGAAGGGGTGATGAGGGCGACGCGGTCGCCGTGGGCGGCGAGTTGACGCGCGAAGGTCACTCCGTGCGGTCCGGCGGGGGGCCGGGGGGCCGGTGCCGACAGGGGGACCGACGTCGGGAAGGGGTTCGGAGCCGAGGTCCGGGAGGGAGCGCGAAGAGGCTCGGGCGGTGAGATCACGGGCGCGCAACCTTTCTGCGGCAGCGTCCGCAAATAGCACAGATCCCTTGACGGTTAGGCAAGCTTTACCTTATTCATAGCATGTTCACAGTTGGCTTGAAAGCATCACTTCGCCGCCCGCCGACCGACCCCGCGCCCTGCGGTCGCCGGCGGCCCCCGCAGGAAGGCACACCACCATGCGACGCCCTCTGGCTCGCCGGATCACCGCGCTCGTCGCGGCCGGCCTGCTGCTCCCCGCCCTCGCCGCCTGCGGCTCCGACGACGACACGAGCACGGCCGGGGAGGGGAGCGACTCCACCCTCGTCATCTACTCCGGACGTAACGAGAAGCTGGTCAAGCCGCTCCTCGACAAGCTGGAGAAGGCGGTGGGCACCAAGGTCGAGGTGCGCTACGGCGACAGCGCGGAACTCGCCGCACAGATCCTGGAGGAGGGCGGACGCACCAAGGCGGGGCTGTTCTTCTCCCAGGACGCCGGCGCCCTCGGTGCTCTCTCCAAGGAAGGGATGCTGAAGAAGCTCCCGCAGTCCTCCCTCGACGAGGTGGACGAGTCCTACCGCGGCGGCGACGGCGACTGGGTGGGTCTGTCCGGACGCGTCCGGGTGATCGCCTACAACCCGGACGACCTCACCGAGGATCAGGTTCCGGACAGCGTCCACGACGTGGTGAAGCCCGAGTGGAAGGGCAGGGTCGGCTTCGCGCCCACCAACGCCTCCTTCCAGGCCTTCGTCACCGGCATGCGCGTCCTGGAGGGCGACGACGCCACCCGCGAGTGGCTGACGGACCTGAAGGCCAACGGCGCGAAGACCTACGCCCACAACCTCGCCACCCTCGACGCGATCGAGGCCGGTGAGGTCTCCCTCGGCCTGGTCAACCACTACTACTGGTACGAGCGGGTCGCCGAGAAGGGCGAGGACAAGGTCAACGCCAAGCTCCACTTCCTGCCCGGCAAGGACCCCGGCGCCCTGATCAACGTGGCGGGCGCGGGCATCCTGAAGGACAGCGGGCAGACCGGGGCCGCGCAGAAGGCCGTCGACTACCTGCTCTCCAAGGACGCGCAGACCTACTTCGCCGACACGACGAAGGAGTACCCGCTGGCCGCGGGCGTCACCAGCACCGTCGAGGGGCTGCCGCCGTTCGAGTCCCTGCAGTCCCCCGACATCGACCTCGGCAAGCTGGACTCCCTCCAGGAGACCCTGGCGATGCTCCAGGACGTCGGGCTCGTCTGACGGTCGTGAACTCCACCGCATCCACAGCGCCCCCGGCCGGTGCGGAGGCTCCGGCCGGGCGCCGACGCCTCCGTGCCGGCCGCGGAGCCCCCTCCGGCTCCGGGCGCCGGCCCCCGCTCGTCCTGCTCGTCCCCGCCTGCGTCGCCGCGCTGTTCGCGCTGCTGCCGCTCGGCTACCTCGCCGTGCGCGCGCTCGAACGCGGGCCCGCCTTCGCCTGGGACGTCGTCGCCGACGAACGGACGCTCGCCCTCCTCGGCCGCAGCCTCGGCCTCACCGTCGTCGTCGTGGTGGCCTGCCTGGTGCTCGGGGTCTCCCTGGCCTGGCTGACCGTGCGCACCGCGCTGCCCGGCGCCCGCGCCTGGTCGGTGCTGGCCACGCTGCCGCTCGCCGTGCCCAGTTACGTGGCCGCCTTCGCCTGGCTGGCCGCCGAGCCCGGCCTCGCCGGCTTCGGCGGCGCCGCGCTCGCCCTGACCCTCGTCAGCTTCCCGTACGTCCTCCTGCCGGTCGCCGCCGCGCTGCGCGGCACGGACCCGGCGCTGGAGGAGGCCGCCCGCTCCCTCGGACACAGCCCTCTGCGCACGTTCCTGCGTGTCACCCTGCCCCAGCTGCGCCCCTCGGCGGCGGGCGGGGCCCTGCTCGTCGCGCTCTACGTCCTCTCCGACTTCGGCGCGGTCTCCCTCATGCGCTACGACACGTTCACCCGCGCCATCCACACCTCCTACCGCGCCTCCTTCGACCGCACCCCGGCCGCCGCGCTGAGCGTCGTGCTGGTGGTGATGACGGTGGCTCTGGTCGCCGCCGAGGCCCGTACGCGCGGACGTGCCGGACACGCGCGGACCGGCACCGGCACCGCCCGCCCGGCGGTTCCGCTCCCCCTCGGCCGGTGGCGGCCGGTCGCCCTGCTGTGGTGCGCCGCCGTGGTCGCCGTGGCGGTCGTCTTCCCGCTCGCCGCCCTCGGCTACTGGCTGACCGCCGGCACCTCCGCCACCTGGGACCTGCCCCTGCTCGCGGACACCGCGGGGGCCACGCTCGGGGTCGCCGCCGCGGGCGCCGCCCTCACCACGGTCCTCGCCCTGCCGGTCGGGGTGATCGCGGCCCGTCACAAAGGGCGCGGGGCACGGCTGTTGGAGCAGTCGGCCTACGCGGGCCACGCGCTCCCCGGCATCACGGTCGCCCTGGCCCTGGTCTTCTTCGCGGTCCGCTACGCCTACCCCCTCTACCAGCGACTGCCGCTGCTGGTCGGCGCGTACGCCGTCCTCTTCCTGCCCGTCGCGGTCGCCGCGACCCGCGCCGCGGTCCTCCAGGCGCCGCCCGTCCTGGAGGACGTGGCGCGCTCGCTCGGCCGGCGCCCCTGGCAGGTACTGCGTGAGATCACCGTGCCGCTGGCCGCCCCCGGAGTCGCGGCCGGAGCGGCCCTCACCTTCGTGGTCTGCATGAAGGAGCTGCCGGCCACCCTCCTGCTGCGCCCGACGGGCATGGACACCCTGGCCACCCGGCTGTGGACCGAGACGGGCGCCGGTTCGTTCGCGGCGGCGGCCCCTTACGCGGCCGCGCTGATCCTGCTGGCGGCCGTTCCCTCCTACCTCCTTGGCAGGCATCGCCCATGAACGCTCTCCGGATCGAGGGCCTGACGAAGTCCTACGGCCCCGACGCGCCCGTCCTGCGCGGCCTCGACCTCACCGTGCCGTCCGGTTCCCTGGTCGCGGTCCTCGGCCCCTCCGGCTGCGGCAAGACCACCATGCTCCGTGTCGTCGCGGGCTTCCTGCGCGCGGACGCGGGCACCGTACGGCTCGGCGACCGGGTGATCGGCGGTCCCGGGGCGCACCTTCCGCCCGAGCGCCGCCGGATCGGCATCGTGCCGCAGGAGGGCGCGCTGTTCCCGCACCTCGATGTGGCCCGCAACGTGGCCTTCGGCCTCAGGGGCGCCGACCGGGCCGAACGCCGGGACCGCACGGAGGAGATGCTGGACCTGGTCGGCCTCGCCGGGTACGGCGACCGCATGCCCCATGAGCTCTCCGGCGGCCAGCAACAACGCGTCTCGCTGGCCCGGGCCCTGGCCCCACGCCCTCAACTCGTCCTCCTGGACGAGCCGTTCAACGCCCTGGACAGTGCCCTGCGGGCGGGGGTGCGGGCGGATGTCCGGGCGGCGCTGCGGGCGACGGGCGCGACGGCGGTCCTGGTCACCCACGACCAGCAGGAGGCCCTGTCCACGGCGGACCTGGTCGCGGTCGTCCACGCGGGCCGGGTCGTCCAGTGCGCCACGCCCCAGGACCTCTACCGCCGGCCCGCGAACCCCTGGGTGGCGGGGTTCGTCGGGGAGGCGGTGCTGCTCCCCGGCACCACCGGCGGCGACGGGACGGCCGACACGGCACTGGGACGCGTCCCCCTCGCCGGCCCGCCCTCAGGCATCCGGGAGGGCACGGTCCTCCTGCGCCCCGAGCAACTCCGGCTCACGGCCCCGGACACCGAGGGCACCGTCCGGGGAACGGTGACCGACATCCGCTACCACGGCCACGACGCCATGGTCACCGTCACCGTCCCGCACCACGGCTCGCCCATCGACGTCCGCGTCCCGGGCCAGCCACCGGTGGAGCCCGGCGAGGAGACGGGGGTACGGGTGGAGGGCGAGGCGACACTGCACGCGAACGTCACGCCGTGACGGCCACCCGCCAGGAGGTGCCGGGGGGCCGCCGGACGTGCGCGGGCGTCCGCGGGCTTCGCGCGGCGCACCGGCCGCCGTGGCTCAGGCGGATGCCCGGCCCCTGCCACCGGGCGGCCGGGAGAACGGGTTGGGCAGGGGGAGGTAGCGCGCGGCCGCGCCGTCCGCTCCCGTCCATCTGAGCAGCAGGTTGGTCTTGCCCGGCAGCGTGGGTGAGCCGAGCAGGTCGGTGACTTCCGGTACGTCGCCGTGGCGCTCCAGCTCTCGTCGTACGGCGGGCCAGGGGTCGATCGTCGGGTGGTGTTCGGTCAGGGCCGCCGCGATCTCCAGGATGTTGTTGACGAAGAGGCAGTAGACCAGCCGCTCCCAGCCGGCCGCGCGCGTGACGTCCGGGAGGAGCTTCACACCCTCGGCGTCGCGGTAGACCACCTGGACGGGGGTGCCCGCGGCGTCGCAGGCGATGACGGTGTTCTGCAGGTGGGCCTCCAGCACGACGCCGTGACCGTGGAACGCGGCGAGGGCCGGGGGGACGACCGCCCGCAGATACGCCTCCCACCAGGCCTCGGGGTCGGTGGCGTGGGTGAGCGGGCTGCGCGGGAAGTCCTCGGCGCTCTCGGTGAGCGCGGCGGCGAGGAAGGGTGTCGTGCCGGGGGACACACGGCCGCCCAGGCCGTCCCGCACCAACACCGCCAGTTCCTCGAACGCGAAGGCGGCGGTGCGGTAGCCGCGATCGCTCAGCCAGGCGCCCGGTGACCCCGCGAAGGCCTCCTCGACCGCCCGGTCGGTGCGGCGCAGCTTGAGCAGGTCGTGCCGCCACAGCCGACGGATGTCGTTGGTGATCCGCACGTCGAGGCTGAACTTCAGGAAGAGGTCGGAGCCGGGACCGCTGACGGCCTCGGGTACCGCCTCGGGTACGTACACCGTCCGGATCGCCGCCGTCGGCCACGTCCCGCCCCGCGTCCGGCCCAGCCGCACGAGGCGGCCGTCCGCGAACGCCTCGGCCAACTCGTCGGCCACCAGGTCGAGTTGCCAGGGATGGGCCGGAAGGAGCCGGTAGCCGGGCGGGGCCGAGCCCAGCATGTCGAGGGCAGTGGTGTCGCCCTCCTCGGCCACCGCGTCCTCACGGACCCCGAGCAGGACCAACGGGAACCGGACGTACGCCTCCGGCGCGTACGGCAGCCAGGCGGCGACCGGGCCGCCACCGCGGGCCTTCGGGGCCGGGTGGTACGGATGGCCGGTGATCAGGGACTGCTCGGAGCGCCGGTACGGATCCTCGGGCACCGACGCGTGGGCGCGCTCGGCGAGGAGCGCGGCCACGGCCTCGCGGCTGTCCAGCATCTCGGCGGGCAGTTCGGAGTCGGCCAGGCCGGTGAGGGCGCGGAGTTCCTCGGCGACGAGTTTGACGAGGTCGGTGTGGTTGAGCGCGTGCCAGACGCCCTCCGTGCGCACCTCGGGGTGGGTGGGCCGGCGGCGGCCGCGCACGCGCAGCAGGCGGCCACTGCCCCTCAGGCGGTGCACCACGGTCGCGTCCGACGTCTCGGCCGGCTCCTCCGTCGGCTCACCCGTCGGCTCACCCTCCGGTCCTCCCGTCGGCTCTCCCGCCTCCCGCAGAAGACAGTTGAGCAGCGGTGCGGCGGCGTGCGCGTCGGCGGCGGCGCCGATGCTGTCGCGGGGCGGATTGGCGTCCACGGGGTCCATTCGTTCCTTACGGTGCACTCGTGATCAGTATGTCTGCCCTTCCCGCTTCGTCGTGAAGCAGCCATGAGACGTCCGTCGGCGAGGCCGTGATGCGTCGCGGAGGAGGCGGACGGGCAGTGGTCGTACGCCGACGTTCGAACCGACATCGCTGCCGCAATCCGTACCCGCCCGACAC
>NZ_JARGEE010000236.1:0-14410 GCF_033794485.1 Streptomyces sp. MB09-02B | reverse complement strand
ACGAATAAAAGGTGTTTCGTCGGCAGTGTCATATGTTTCTAAGAGACAGGGTGGGGCGTTGACCGGGCAGGTGATCCGGGTGGTCGTGGCCGACGACCAGGAGCTGGTGCGGAGCGGGTTCGCGTTGATCCTCGATGTGCAGCCCGACATCGAGGTCGTCGCGGAGGTGGGTGACGGGGCGGAGGCGGTCGAGGCGGTGCGGCGGCACCGCGCCGACGTGGCGCTGCTCGACATCCGGATGCCTCGGATGGACGGCATCGAGGCGTGTCGGGCCATCAGCGCCGGCGGTGCCCGCGGCACGGAGGGCGTGAACGGTGCGCGCGGTGGCTGTCGCGTGGTCATGCTGACGACCTTCGACGCCGACGAGTACGTGTACGAGGCGCTGCACGCGGGAGCCAGTGGATTCCTGCTCAAGGACGTCCGGCGGGACGATCTCGTGCACGCCGTGCGGGTGGTGGCGCGGGGCGACTCGTTGCTCGCGCCGTCCGTGGCCCGGCGGCTGGTCGAGCAGTACACGCGGCCCTCCCCCACCGTCGTCCGCGCCCGGCGGCCCGACCCCCGGCTCGACGTGCTCACCGGGAGGGAACGCGAGACCCTGCTGCTGCTGGCACGAGGGCTGTCGAACGCCGAGATCGCCGCCGAACTGGTCGTCAGCGAACACACGGTCAAGACCCACGTCGGCAACGTGCTCGCCAAGCTCGGCCTGCGCGACCGTATCCAGGCGGTGATCTGCGCGTACGAGACGGGGCTGATCGCGGCGGGTGACGCGTCGCTCCGGGAAGCCACCAGTACCCCGCCCGGGGGAGTCGCCCGGGCCTGGTCCTCCCCCGTGTCGGGGAGAAAACGGCGCCGCTAGACCGCTCGCTCGGGCGATCCGCGCGAAGCCGCCGGTCAGAAGGATGAGGGCCACGACCAGAACGCCAGCCCGCCTTCGAGGAGTTGACCATGCCGAGCACGAAGAGAACGAAGAACACGAACAGCACGACGAGCACGAACAGCACGACGAGCACGAACAGCGCGACGAGTACGAGTCGAAGCGCGGCGAGCAGGAAGAGCACCACCCGCGCGTTGCTTGCCGCTGCGCTCCTCCTGGGCGTGGCCGCGGGGCCCACGGTCCTGCCGGCCGCCACGGCGACCGCAGCCTCCCCCACCGCCCCTACGTGGTCGCAGTCACCGTCGCGGACGGACCCCGACCTCGCCGCCGCCATGAAGGCCGCCATCGCCGGGCTGCCCTCCGCCGACGCGACCGCCGCGCTCGTACGGGTCGGGGGGAGCGAGGGGGTGTGGCGCGGCAGCTCCGGCGTGCACGACCTCACCACCGGTCGGGCGGCCGATCCGAACGCCCGCTTCCGGGCCGGGTCCGTGACCAAGGTGTTCACGGCGGCCGTGGTGCTGCGGCTGGCCGCCGAGGGGAAGGTCGACCTCGACCGGAGCGCCCGCTCGTATCTGCCGGAGCTGATTCCGGCGTCGTACGGCGGTGTCACCGTCCGGCAGTTGCTCAACCACACGCACGGCATCCCGGCGCCGGACTTCCCCTGGACGACCGTCGAGGGGGCGTACGCGAACCGTTTCCGGATCCACGACCCCGAGGAGATGGTGCGGTCCGCGACGGCGAAGGAGCCGGAGTTCGGGCCGGGGGACGAGCAGCACTACCTCAACATCGGGTACACGGTCGCCGGGCTGATCGTCGAGCGGGTGACGGGGGACGCGTACGAGGACCAGGTCGCGCGGCACGTGCTGAGGCCGCTCGGGCTGCGGGACACGTACTTCCCGGGGACCGATCCGCGCATCGTCGGCCCGCACAACCACGGGTACCAGCGGATGACGCTCGACGACGGGACGACCGGGCTGCGGGACGTGACCGTGTGGGGCGCGACGGACGGGTGGGCGGCCGGGGACATCGTGTCGACCACGGCCGACCTGGAGCGGTTCACGAAGGCGCTGTTCCGGGGGCGGGTCGTGCCGCGCGGGCCGCTGCTGGAGGAGATGTTCACCGTGCCGGAGGTGACGGACCACATGACGGGCAAGCCGGCCGACTACGCCGTGGGGCTGGCCCGCAAGGTGCTCGGCGGGCGTGAGGTGTGGGGCAAGACGGGTGGCCGCTGGGGCTACAACAGCGCCATCGCCTCCACCCGCGACGGCGCCCGCACCCTCGTCTACAGCGTCAACTCCACCGACGCCAAGGGCAGCACCATGAACAAGGTGGCCATGCAGGTGATGGTGGCTGCGTACGGGATGCCGTCATAGCGGGGCCCGGGGTCCGCCCAACTACCGTGCCCAATAAGCCAGTTCGGACATCCGGATCGGGTCGGCCACTAGCATCTGCGGCATGCGAATGTGTCGGAGCCATGACAGCAGGGGCCGGGCTCGGGATAAGGCTCAGGACCGGGACCGGGACCGGGACCGGGACCGGGATCCGCGCGCCGACGCGTATCCGATGCCGAGCGTGCCGTACGGGTGGTACGCGGTGCTGCGCAGCGCGGAGTTGCCGACGGGGAAGGTCGTCAGCCTGCACTACTTCGGGCGGGCGCTGATCGCGTTCCGTGGGGCGGACGGGCGGGCCGCCGTGCGGGACGCGCACTGTCCGCACTACGGCGCGCATCTGGGCGTCGGCGGGAAGGTCGTGGACGGGACGGTGGAGTGCCCCTTCCACGGGTGGCGGTTCGGGGCGGACGGGCGGTGCGTGGAGGCGCCGTTCGCCGTCCGGACGCCCAAGGTGTCGATCGGCGGGTTCCCGGTGCGCGAGCACAGCGGACTCGTCCTCGTGTACGTCGGGCCGGACGGACCGGGTGAGCAGGTTGAGCCGGGTGAACCGGGTGAACCGGGCGAACCCGCCTGGGAGGTGCCCGAGATCGAGGAGGCGGGGTCCCGGCGGTTCGCCTCGCCCATCGACGACACGTGCCGCGCGCGGATCCACATCCAGGAGATGCGCGAGAACATCGTCGACGAGTCCCACTTCCACTTCATCCACGGGCAGAGCGAGCCGCCGGTCCAGGAGTGGCGGGAGGACGGGCCGTTCGCCGAGGCGCGCGGGACGATCAGCCGACGGGTGTTCGGGTGGGACATCCAGAACACGTTCGACGCGTTCATGTACGGGCCGGGCGTGATGGTCGTCCGGGCCCACGGGCCGGTGCTGTCGGTGACCGCCGTCGCGCTCAGCACGCCTGTCGACGACCGGACGAGTGAGCTGCGGATGCTGTACTACCTCCGCAAGCCACGCCGACTCCCTTTCCTCACCCCGCTGTTGAAGCTCGTCTTCCGGGCGGAGGCACTGGGCGAGGTGCGGGAGGAGGTACGGATCTGGGACCACAAGATCCATCAGGCCCGACCGGTGCTGCTGCCGCACGAGAAGGGGATCAGGGCGCTGCGGCGGTGGTACGCGCAGTTCTATCCGGCGCCGCCCGGTGGGGTCGCCCGGCCCGGGGCGGGCGTGGTGGAAGGTGCCGGCATGACCGAGGATGCCGGCATGACCGAAGGCAGAGGCGCGGGTATGGGGAAACGGGCTGTCGAGGCGGCTCGGTCGGAGGTTTAGGTTCACCGGCGGAGTCCTAAGCTCCCGGCATGGAGCGATCCGAGATCATGCAGCGAGTCGTCGGGATTCTCACCGAGGCGGTCGAGGTGCGGCGGCAGGCTCGCGAGAACCCCGGTGTCGAGGTGGCGTTGACGGGCGCCGTCTCCGCGCTGCTCGTGGAGACCCTGCCCAAGATCGAGCTGCCCGCCGACGCCTCCGCCCAGGAGGCCGCGCACATCGTCACGGACGCCCTGGCGCCGGCGATCGTGACCCTGGCCCACTGTTTCTCCTACGCCTTCGCCCATCTCGCCGAGGTGCACGACGAGGGCCGGACCGACACGACGACGGCCGACGTGCTGCGGGCGCTGTCCCTCCAGTTCGCCCAGCGGGACGCGGAGTAGGAGCTCATGCCCAAGGGCGGCGACCAGCCCCTGCACGGCTGCTACCAGGAGTCGCCCCCGCTCCTCCGAGACCAAGCGCCACCAGCAGGCCGCTGAGCGTGACACAGCGAACCCCCGGCCCGTTCCCATGGAACGGCCCGGGGGTTCGCTTCGGTGCGGTGGGGGCTCAGCCGAACATGCCCACCTGGTAGTCGCCCGCCGGCTGCTGCAGCATGACGTTCAGCCGGTTGAAGGTGTTGATGAGGGCGATCAGCGCCACCAGGGCGAGGAGCTGGTCCTCCTCGAAGTGCTTGGCCGCGTTCTCCCAGACCTCGTCGGGCACGCCGCCGGCCGCGTCGGCGATCCGGGTGCCCTGCTCGGTCAGCTCCAGCGCGGCGCGCTCGGCGTCGGTGAAGACCTTGGCCTCCCGCCAGCCGGCCACCATGTGCAGCCGCTGGGCGGTCTCCCCGGCGTGCGCGGCCTCCTTGGTGTGCATGTCGAGGCAGTACCCGCAGCCGTTGATCTGGCTGGCCCGGATCTTCACCAACTCCTGGAGGGAACGCGGCAGTTGGGTCTCGTTGATCACCTTGTCGGCGCCGACGAGGTGCTTGACGAGCTTGCCGGTGACGGGGTTGGCGAACATGTTCAGACGCGCTTCCATGGCGGGCTCCTTATGCCGTCGTATGTGGTGCCAACACAAGGACGGACCGGCCCCGGGTGGATGTGACACGGACGCGTGTGACGCCCGTCACGTCACCCGTCCGTCGTGTCACGCGCCCGTCCGTCGCGTCACGCACCGGTCCGTCCGTCCGCCGTGTGCACGGCTACGGCAGGTCCGGGCTCTTGATCGTGCGGGTCGTGCCGTCGGTGAAGGTGAGGGTGGTCGTGCCGGTGATCAAGCCGTCGGGGTCGCCCTCGGGCCACCAGGCGGTCCAGCGGCCGTCCTGGAGGGTGGCCTGGACGGTGCGGCCCCGTTCCTGGAGGGTGACCTTCTCGACGTCCGAACCGACGGAACCCACGGCGTAGTTGACCTGTCCGGAGCCCTCGCCCCGAGCGCCGTAGGTGTCCAGTTCGATGTCGTCGGCGGGGAGGTCGAGCGCCGGGGAGACGGCCATCGTGATCCCGGCACCGTCCGAGGAGGCCAGGCAGTACACCGCGTCGCCGCCCCGGCTGACCACCATCGAGGCCACGCTGCCCCGGATGTCCGCGTTGCTGACGCCGACGGGGCCGGAGCCGTAGTCCTCGGTCATGTCCAGGCAGACCTTCTCGGCGGCCGCGCCCTCCGCACCGGCCGAGCCCAGGCTGCTGGGGGTGCCGGTCCAGCTCGCCAACTCGGCGGAGGACAGGGGGCCTTGGCCTCCCGTACCGGGGAGGCCGGAGAGTCCACCCGTGGCGGTCAGCACGGCGAGGCCCGCCGCGAGCGCGCCGGCCAGGGTGAAGGAGACACGGCGGACGAGGGGGCGGCGGGGGCCGGGGCGCACCGAACGGCCGGGCGGCTCGGTGTCGGCGAGGATCGCGCGCAGCAGCGTCTCCTCGCGGTCGATCTCGGCGGCGGTCTGCTCGGTGCGGGGCGCGGCGTCGAGGGGAGCGAGGCGGGCGAGCAGGGTGTCCTGCGGGGCGGAGGTGTCGTGCGTGTTCTTGTTCATGTCTCGGGGCTCCTGTCCGGAAGGCTCAGAACGTCGTGGCGAGGGCGGGCGTGGTCGCGCCGGCGGTGCCGAGGCTGGCGGCGAGGCGGCGCTTGGCGCGGGTGAGGCGCATGGCGTACGCGGCGCGGGTGCAGCCGAGGACCTTGGCCGCGTCCTTGGCGGAGAGCTGCTCCCACACCTGGAGGGCCAGCACCTCCTGGTCGGCCGGAGTGAGCGCCTGCCAGGCGGCGGCGAGGTCCATCCGGCCGTCCACCAGCGTGGCCGGGTCGGCGGTGCTGGTGTGGCCGCCGGTCTCGGCGGCCTGCTGGACGCGGACGGCGAGCGCGGTGTGCCGGCGCATGCCCCGGCTGTCGTTGAGCATCACCTTGCGGGCGGTGCCGAACAGCCAGGGCCGGGGGTCGTCGGGGAGTTCACGGCGCCTGCGCCAGGCCGCGAGGAACGTCTCGCCGACGATGTCGTCGACGTTCATGGGGTGGGCGCGACGGCGTACGAACCTCAGCACGTCCTCGTAGTGGGCTCGGTACACGTCCGTGAACTGGGCCTCGGTGTCGATGGGCATGGCGTCCTTCCGTAGCTTCTGCCCCTACGTGTCCGTCACGGCCACAGGTGCAACAGGAGAGTTTGGAACGGATGTTGTCCGCCCGTACGGACCAGGACGCACGAAGGGCCGGGCCCCGCTCCGGAGAGCGGGGCCCGGCCCGGTCGTGGGCGGTGCGGAGGACGCGGTCAGTAGAGGGCGATCCGCGGGTGGACCGTGCCCAGGTCCGTGCCCTCGGCCGCCGGGTCGGTGACGGTGACGCGGTAGACCTCGGTGAGGGTGTCGCCCGCCGGAAGCGTGCGCCGGGCGGTGGTCAGGTCGGTGAAGAGGGTGCCGGTCTGGCTGCCGAGGTCGACGGCCTTCCAGCAGCCGCCGGCGGTGCGGCGCTCGACCTCGACGTCCGCCGGGTCGAGGAAGGGGCCGGCGTCCGGCGACTCCACCAGGAGCTGCGGGGCGACGGTCCGGTCGGCCGCCGAGTCGTTGCGGTAGGTGACGGTGACCTCGTGGCTCTCGCCGTCCGCCGTGAGCGGGCTGGTGGCGAGGTCGACGAAGTCGACGGGTATGGAGGACGCCTGCCCGTCCGTGGACACGGTGGTGGTGGCGGGCTGCGGCGTGGCCGCCGCGGCGGGCCCCGCGAGGGCGAGACCGGCGGCCGCGACCGCCACGGCGAGGAAGGCGACCCTGAGACGACTGTTCTTGGATGACACGTGCGCGGATCCTTCGTGATCGTGGGGGGTCCGGCCGGCCCCATCACTGGAGACCGGCCAGGGACACCACCAAGAGTACGAAGCGTTGATCGAAGACGGTAACTACCGCCAGGTAGTGGAGAGATTGCATGGAAACTCGACCACGACGGCACCTCTCTGGTCTTTTTCCCCTCTCTTCAGTTAGACAGTCTCCGACTCCACATCGACCAGTGGGGACTTGGGGATTCTGACCGCTCAGGGGGACACACCCATGCCCACGCACCACCACACACCGAGACGTAACTCCCGTCTCCGACTCGTCGGCGCCGCCGTGACCGCGCTCGTCCTCGCCGCGACGGGGACGGCCACCCAGGCGATGGCCGCGCAGGACACGACCCGGAAGCCGCAGTCGGCGAAGACCCCGCCGCCGCCCGTGCCCACGCTCACCTGGACCGACTGCCAGGGCGGCTACGAGTGCGCCAACGCGGACGTGCCGCTGGACTACCGGAAGCCGCAGGGCACCAAGATCACGCTCGCGGTGGTCCGCAAGAAGGCCGCCGACCCTGCCAAGCGCAAGGGCACGCTCTTCATGCAGCCCGGCGGACCGGGCAACTCCGGCGTGGACTTCGTCCGCAACAACTACGACGACCTCCCGGCCGCCCTGCGTGACTCGTTCGACGTCTTCGGCTACGACGTCCGTGGTGTGGGCCGCAGTTCGGCGCTCACCTGCTTCGACGACGCCCGCTACACCAAGGCCGTCACCGACGCCAAGGGCGTCCCCGGGCCGGACGCCTTCGGCCCGGCGCTGCGCGAGGCCGCCGAGTTCAACCAGGCCTGCCTCGACAACTCGGGCGGCCTGCTGCCGTACGTCGGCACGGAGTACGTCGCCCGGGACATCGACCTGCTGCGCCAGGCTCTCGGCGAGGAGCAACTGACGTACTACGGGCGGTCGTTCGGCTCGTACATCGGCACCGTCTACGCGGCGATGTTCCCCAAGCGGGTGCGGGCGCTGACGCTCGACGGGGCGTACGACCCGTACAAGTACGCCTACCGTCCCTACGACTACGACCGGGCCCAGTACCTGGCGCTGGACGGTTCGATGAGCCGCTTCCTCGACTGGTGCGCCTCCGACCCGGCGATCTGCGGCTTCGGCGACGGCGACCCGCGCGCGGCGTTCGAGCAGCTGAAGAAGGACCTCGACGCCAACCCCGTCACCACGGCGAACGGCGGCAAGGCCAACGGCTACACCCTCGTCTACCGGCTGATGTTCAACATCAACGAGGGCAAGGTCATCTGGCCCTCCCTCGGCGCGGCGCTGAAGAAGGCGCAGGCGCGGGACAACACCTCGTTCCTGCTGCGGCCGCCGTCCCCGGCGAGCTTCGACTTCCTCGGCCCGAACGTGGTCGTGGAGTGCGTCGACAAGGAGTACCCGAAGAGCCTGCGCAAGCTCCAGCGGAATGTCACGGCCAACGCGAAGGACGCGCCGCTGCTGGGCCCGGCCATGGCGTTCGGCCCGCCGACCTACGACCACCAGCACGCCACCGCGTGCGTCCAGTGGCCGGCCGAGAAGGCCAGCCGCTACGACGGCTCCTTCCGGGCCAGGGGCTCGCAGCCGATCCTGGTCCTCGGCACCACCGGTGACCCGGACACCCCGTACCAGGACGCGGTCGCGCTGTCCCGGCAGCTGGACAACGCCTCGCTGGTGACGTTCGACGCCGAGGGTCACACGGCGTTCGGGCGCAGTGCCTGCGCGACGGACGCGGTCGTGAACTACCTCGTCGACCTGAAGGTCCCGGCCTCCGGCACCACCTGCGCGGACGAGACCCAGCCGCCGTCCTCGACCCCGAAGACGGCCCCGCCCGGCACGACGCTGAGCGAGCTGCGCAACGGCGTCAACGAGCGCGTCGAGCGCATCGGCGACGCGAGCTGACCGACTCGCCTCACGACGCGAGCTGACCGACTCGCATCGGTGCCGCGAGCCGACCGACTCGCGGCACTGCTCAACCCCATGGGGCCACGGCTCCATGGGGTGATCGACCGACACGAACCCCGGGGCGCCCGCCCCTCAACTCCACGGCGAGCGCCCCGGGGTTCCGCACGTCTGCGACACGTCCGCGGCCCGTCGCGCCGCACGGATCTGGGGGGAGCGGGCCGGTGGGGCTGCGGATCCACTTCACGTACGACGACCTGGCCAGGGTGGTCCTGGCCGAGGAACCCGACCCGCTGTGGGAGGGGCTGCTCAGCCTGCACCTGCTGCAGAACCGGGACGGCGCCCTCGTCTTCGGCCGCTGGCGCCGGGCGTCGCGCGGCCTCTTCGACCCGGAGCTGCCGAGGCTGCGCCATCTCGCGCCGCCGCGCGGCTACTCGGCGGACTTCCTGACCCCGGCCGGGGCGGCCGGAGGCTTCGAGGCGGGCCTCGACGCGATGCTCGCCACCCCCCGCGCCCGGTTGCGGACCGACCTGACGGAGCTGTCGCTCGCCCGTCCGCTGCCGGGCTGGGCCGGACCGCTCGCCGGCGGCGACACCCAGGCCCTGCGGGGGCTCGCCGGTCTGGTCCGCAGGCATCACGAGCGGTTCGTCGCCCCGTACTGGACCCATGTCCGGGCCCGCTTCGACGATGCCAGGTCCGTCGCGGCCAGGGCCCTGCTGCGGTCCGGTTTCTCCGGTCTCGCGGCGGGGCTGCACCCCAGTCTGCGCTGGTCGGCGCCGGTGCTGCAGATCGCGGGCGCGCACCTCCAGGGCGACCTGTATCTCGACGGGCGCGGGCTGCGCATCATCCCGTCGTTCTTCTGCTGGCCCGGCCCGATCGTGCTGAGGGACGGCTCCCTGCCCCCGGTGCTCGTGTACCCGGTGACCCACGACCCCCGCTGGCTGGCACCGCCGCCCGACGCGCCCGGCACGCACCAGGCACTCGCCGCGCTGCTCGGCCGGGCCCGGGCCGCCGTGCTGGAGGAGGTGGCCGACGGCCGCACCACGAGCGAGGTGGCGGCCCGGGTGGGGCTCAGTCCGGCGACCGTCAGCCACCATGTGGCCGTACTCCGGGAGTCGGGGCTGCTGACCAGCCGGCGGATCGGCGGTGCCGTGCTGCACACCGTCACCGCCCTGGGCGTCGACCTCCTCGAAGGCGGCACGACCTGCGGCATTCGACCACGATCGAAAGCCATGGCACGGGCCGAAGGGTGACGGTGACCATGAGGGCGGCCCCGGTCCCCACGACCCGGCGTGCCCGCACCCGGCCGGCGAACGGCGCCGCAGCTCCCCACACCCACCGCTCACACCCCTAGGGGGATCCCACCCATGCGTACCAAGCGCTCGTTCCTCGGCGCGGTCGGCACCCTCACCCTGGTGCTGGCCTCCGCCCTCACCTCCGGCACGGCCCAGGCGGCGTCCTCCGCCACGTCCGCCGCCTCCCCGACGACCTCGCCCGCCGTCCGTTCCGAGCTGCTCGCCCCGGGTTCCGGCATCGTGTGCAGCTCGGGCAACTTCTGCGCCTCCGTCTGGGACCCGAACGCCAACCGGTTCCGCGTCTTCTACTTCTACAACTGCGGCCGCTACTCGTTGTCCAACTGGGGCGGCTGGAGCGAGGCCCAGAACAGCCAGACCGGCAGCGCGGTCGCCCGCATCTACGGTGCGAGCGGCAACGAACTGGCCTCCTACCCCGCGAACAACGGGGTCTACGCCGTGGACTGGACGCCCGTCTACTCCATCCGCAACTGCTGATCGAGGGACGCGACGTCCAGGTCGTCGAACGGCAGCGTGTCCAGGTCGCCGTCGAAGTCCGCCGGGACCAGCAGCGGGTGCTCCGGCGGGCCCGACGGCGCCGCGGGCCCGGGATCGGGGCCGGTGAGGGACTGTTCGGTCCATATGCACTTGCCGGTGGCCGTGTAGCGGGTGCCCCAGCGCTGGGACAGCGCGGTGATCAGCTGCAGACCCCGGCCGCCCTCGTCGGTGTCGCCGGCCCTGCGGATGCGGGGCATGGTGAGGCTGCCGTCGAAGACCTCGCAGACCAGCGCGGAGCCGTGCAGCAGACGCAGCCGGACGGGGCCCTTGGCGTGCCGTACGACGTTGCCGACGAGTTCGCTGGCGAGCAGTTCGGTGGTGGGGGCCAGGGCGTCCAGGCCCCAGGCGGCGAGCTGTTCGCGGACGTGGCGGCGGGCCTGTCCGGCGGCCGTCGGGTCGTCGAGGAGGGACCAGGAGGCCATCCGGTCGTCGGTGAGCGCGTGCAGCCGGGCGACGAGGAAGGCCGCGTCGTCGGCCGCCGCGTGCTCGGCGGGCAGCAGGCCGTGGGTGAGGGTGTCGCAGAGGCGTTCCAGGTCGGCGGCCGTGCCGTCCCGGTGGGCGGTGCGCAGCAGCCGGGCCAGATCGGCCATGCCCTCGTCGATGCCGCGTTTCGCCGACTCGACCAGCCCGTCGGTGTAGAGCACCAGGAGACTGCCCTCGGGCACACTCAACTCGACCGTCTCGAACGGCGGTTCGGCCGCGCCGAGCGGCGGGTCGGCGGTCCACTCGGGGAAGCGCACGGTGCCGTCGGGCAGGACCACGGCCGGTGGCGGATGCCCGGCCCGGGCGAGGGAACAGACCTGGGTGGTGGAGTCGTAGAGGGCGTACAGGCAGGTGGCGTACGAGTCCTCGCCCATGGAGGCGACGATGTCGTTGAGGTGGCCCATGATCTCGTCGGGGGGCAGTTCGAGGTCGGCGAGGGTGTGCACGGCCGTGCGGAGGCGGCCCATGGTGGCGGCCTCGGACAGGCCGTGGCCCATGACGTCGCCGACGACGAGGGCGACCTGGCCGCTGGAGAGCGGGATGACGTCGTACCAGTCACCGCCGACGTCCATGCCCTGCCCGGCCGGCAGGTAGCGCGCGGCCGACTCGCAGGCGGTTAGGGCCGGCAGGTCCTGGGGGAGCAGGGCGCGCTGGAGTTCACGGGACCGGGTGTGTTCGAGGTCGTAGAGCCGGGCGCGTTCCAGGGACTGCGCGAGGAGGGCGCTGATCGCCGTCAGGAGGGTGCGTTCCTCGTCGGTGAGGCGGCGCGGCCGGTCGAAGGAGACGACGCACACGCCGAAGGTGTGGTCGGACGCGGTCAGCGGCAGGAACGCCCAGGCCTGTTTGCCCGCGCGGGCGGGCATGTCGGCGTGCTGGGGGACGTAGGCGGCGTACTCCTGCGGTGAGGAGAAGAAGATCGGGATGCCGGTGCCGATGGTGTCCCAGACCGGGCCGTACTGCGTGCGGGGCCGGTGGTTGACGAGGTCGATGAAGTCGGGCGAGTAGCCGACGGCGCCGACGTTGTGGAGCCGGCCGTTCTCGACGGCCTGGACGAGGAGGCCGCTGGCGGCGAACGGCGGCAGCACCCGCAGGGCGACCGCGTCGACGACGTCCTGCGAGGTGGTGGCCTTGGCGAGGGCGGCGGTCAACGCGGCGATGCGGTGGGCCCGTTCGGAGGCGGCGCGCTCGGCCTCGCGGCGTTCCTCCTCGTGCCGCCGGCGGTCGGTGACGTCGGTGAAGTAGATGGTGCGGCCGTCGGGGCCGGGGACCAGCCGCAGGTGGTAGACGCGGTCGTGGCCCGGCACATGGACGTCGAACCCGGCGGGCTTCTCCTCGGCGGCGGCCTCCCGGCAGCGGCTCTCCAGGCAGGGCGACTCGCGCACGGACGGCAGCTCCCACAGCTGCCGTCCGAACAGTTCCTCCTCGGAGAGGCCGAGGGTGCGTTCCGCCACCCGGTTGGCGAAGGTGATCCGCCAGTCGTCGTCGACGGCGAGGAAGCCGTCGCTCATGTGGCGCAGGGCCCGGCCGACCGCGTCCCGGGCGGAGCGCGCCTCGTCGCTCTCCCAGCCGACGCCGATCATCCGGTCGGGTGCGCCCTGCTCGTCGTAGGTGGCGCGGCCGCGGGCCCGGGTCCAGCCCCAGGTGCCGTCGAGGCGCCTCACGCGGTACTCCGCCTCGTACACGGTGTGGTCGCGGATCGCCCGCTCTGCCGCGGCCAGGGTGGGCGGGAGGTCGTCGGGGTGGACGATCCGCATCCAGTTCTCGATCCGGCCGGTGAACTCGGCCGGCCGGGTGCCGTAGAGCTGCAGGGCGGCCTCGTCCCAGATCAGATCACCGCTCTGGATGTCCCAGTCCCAGGAGCCGACGCTGGCCTCCTTCAGCACCTGCCGCAGCCGCTCGGCGTTCGGTTCGGCCGGTGCGGGGCCGGGCGGCGGGCATGCCTGGGCCATGCGGTGCTCGGTCCAGTCGACGACGGACCGCAGGAAGTCCCACTGCAGGCCGGTGGGTTCGCCCCGGTCGCCGGTGAGGACGGTCAGCGCGCCCACCGTGCGGTCGCGGCCGGGGAGGGGTAACGCGGCGAGCCCGGTGCCGGGCCAGGCGAGTGCCATGGAGCCCAGCGGGAACCACACCCCGTTGCCCTCGTGCAGGGCGCGGGCCGGGGGCAGCGGGCCCTCCTGGTCGATGATCTCCCAGGGGCGGGTCAGGGCGGGCGGGAGGCCGGTGGCCGACACCAGACGCAGGGCCGACATGGGGCCTCTGAGATGCATCATCGCCCCGAGCGCGCCGAGTTCGCCGACCGCGTGCTGGAGCGCCAGCCGGAAGACCTCGCTCTCCGCGACACCGGGCTCCACCGTGCCGAGCAGGGCCAGCCGTGCGTTCATACGGCAGACCTTAACGTCGTACTCACACGTAAGGCAGTCCGCCACAGGAATTCCACAGTCACTCCTGATGCCGTCCCCCACGCCGGTCGGGGACGTCAACAGCGCGCGATACGAGCATAATTGACGCTCCTTCAGAATCCGTGCTGAGCACGGGCGCCGTCGAGGTCGCCGTGACCAAGATCTGATGAACGTCGTTGGGCCGCTGCAACCCCAGGATGTCCGGCCCGACCCCAGCAGGCGCCATGTTCGAGATGATCCAGGCAGTCAAGACGTTGATCAAGACGTTCGTCGAGCAGTACGCGAGGAACCAGCAGCTCAAACGGGATCTGCTGGCTCAGCGTGGTGAGCAGGAGCGGCGCTGGCGGGAGGAGGACCGGGTGGTGCTGCGGGCCGCCCTCGCCGCGAACCGGGTGGCCCTCGAAGAGCACAACGACATTCTCCGGCGGGCGGCCGGCGTCTCGTACCTCACCCTGCGCTGCCACGAGGACACCTGGACGTTCCTGGCCCGCACGGCGTTCGGTGTCTGGGAGCCCGCCTGGACGCAGAGCACCCGTGACCCGTACGACCGCGTCGGCCCGACCGCGACCAGAGCGGCCCACTTCACCGCGAACCCCAACCTGCCGCCGGGCCGCATCACCAAGGCGGAGGGCGGCATGCAGGACGTCCAGCTCTCGGGCCACAACCTGGTCCACCTCCTCGACGCCCTCCACGAGGCCACCACCTCGGCGCTCACCGCCACCGGGGCGCGCGCCCGGACCCTCTACGACCGGCTGGCCTCCTTCACCGCCAAACTCGACCCGGCGGCCCCCACCGGCCGCACCACCGGCATCCTCTGGCGGATCGACGACAGCCTGCACAGCCAGTACGTGAGCCGCCCGTCCGGCCCGGGCCCCGGCCGCCCACCCCGACCCCGGCCCCCCCCCGCGACCGCCGGACGGGTGCGCCCCCGCCACGCCGCCCCGCCCCCCCCCCCCGCCACCTCCTCACCCACACCTCCGGGCTGCG
>NZ_JARGEE010000235.1:0-14449 GCF_033794485.1 Streptomyces sp. MB09-02B | reverse complement strand
GGTGCGCGGGGCGAGGGCGTGACTGGCCCGCACACCCGGAACAGCCGCCGGTGTACCCGGGCGCGCCCGGGGGCCCCGACCCGTTCGCGTTGGACCAACTGGCCACCGACGCGGCGGCTCGCGCGCACGCGTTGCTCACCACGGGACGGGACCCGGTGGCCGAACTGACGCTCTGGCAGGACGCGGTACGGCTCGCCGCCGCCCGCCCCGGCTCCGGTCTCACCGCCACCACCCGTGCCCTCTACTCCTCGCTGGCCGTCGCCACCGGTCGCACCCCGGCCGATCTGGCCCGCGCGGTCGCCGCCTGGCGGCAGGGCGGCCTCGAAGGGCTGGCCGTACTGGAGGAGCCCTGGGACCCGCCGGCCGGCCGCTTCGACCGCGCCCGCCCCCTGTTGCTCGCCGCGGACCTCCCGGCTTTCCGGCCCTGGCGCAACCAGCTCACCCACCCCCACGGCCACATGCAACTCCGCCTCGGCCACGACGGCCTCTGGTACGCGTACGAGTCCGAACCGGGCCACGACGACTGGTGGCCGAGAGGCACCCCGGACCTCGACCCGGTGGGCGCCCTGACCGTCCTGGGACCGACCGGCGACTGACAACACCCCCTCCCGCCCCTGCCCCTCCCCCTGTCCCTCGCCCGTTCGCCGTCCCGTCGGGCTCGGTGGTCCGGCGACACGCAGGGATGTTTGTTCGACGCCTGTGTCGGTCGTCGCGTGGAGACGGTGTGAGCGGCGCGTGACCTGCGTCGCGGTGAAGACGGTGTGAGAGTTGCCCGCTGATGTTCGGGAGCCGGCCGGGCGGATTCGGGGGCCTGGGACCGAGCACCGAGGAAGGGACGTTAGCGTGGAGCGGTGAGTGAGACGCAGACCCCCGCCCTCCAGTACCGGTTCGACGGGCCGGACGACGCCCCGGTCCTGATCCTCGGGCCCTCGCTCGGCACGACCTGGCACAGGTTGTAGAGACCGTCTTCGGGCGTCCACGTCAGTCCAGGGCGGGTGCGTAGTGGCAGGTCAGGGCATCGCAGTCCGGGGGAGTCGGCGTAGTTGGTGACAGACGTGTGATAGCGCCGGTGAGAGAGGCGTTCGACGGCAAGGCCCTGCAGACGCGGCAGGAGGGCGCTTCCGAGCGGGTGTGCTGCAGCTCAGGCGATGGCACCGCACCCCCCGGGTTCTCCTCCAACGAGCACGTGACGCGAGGGCGTGGTGATGACACACGCCTGCAGTAGATGCGGCCCAGTGCCCTTGGCGGCCAACAGGCCAAAGCCTTCGCTTCTGCAAAATCTAACGCCTCTGGAGGCGTCTGAAGCGATGCCTGCTCCGCTTGATGTTCCGAATGACAGGAACGCTGGAGCAGATCTTCAGGAGCGGCCTGCGGCGTAACAAGGCCGGCGGGGTGGACCGGATCGCCCGTACCGCCGACTTCACCACCAAGATCCGCCAAGCCGTCGTGTCCCAGAGCCGCTATCACATCGAGGGCTGAGCGCTCCGGCGATCCGCCCCCGTTGTAGGTGCGTGTGTGAGACGCGAAGGCAGGAGGGGTACGGTCCGCGGGGCTGTGGCTCGCGGCTTCTGTATCTCGTTTGGGCGGCGGCTGAGACGCCCGTCGCCGGCGTCGGGAGTCCGGCGAGTGGGTGCTCAGGTGGGTCCGTAGGGGCTCCAGCCGTGCATGAACGGCTGGAGGTCTTCGGTGCGAGGCTCGGGGATTTCGGGTAGCAATGGTGAACCGTTGAGCGGGTTCAGGCGTTGCACGTGGCTCTCGGTCCACGCGATCCATGCGTCGGCTTCCTCCCTGGCCGGCCCGGGCGGCAGACTTTCTGCGTGAAGTCGGAGTGCGCCGACGTACTCGACGAGGCCCGCTGCCACGCCGCGTGCTGTGCTTCGAGGTGGCGGACACGGTATGCCTCTGCGTATTCGGTCCTGGCCTGACGCTTGGCGGCTTCCCATCGCAGGCGCTTCTGCTGTGCTTCTTCCAGGTCCGCCAGGCGCTTGCGTTCGGCTGCCTGGCCGCGAAGGCCGATCTCCTGCACGATTTCGGCGAGCTGGTCCTCGAGAGCGCGTGCGGCCGTGTCGGCCCACTCGCCGGCCCGGTGGTGCAGCCCACCGCTGACACAGATTCGCAGGCGGTCGGTGGGGGAGTGGTCGTGGCGAGGGATTCTGACCCAGGAGTACTTTTGCGCATCCGCGAGTTCCTTCTGCGTGGGGACGTGCTCTACTCGGTCCTGTTCCTGCAGGATGCGGAGTTCGCATGTCTGGCCCTGCGCCGTGATGGTGAAGTGAGGTGGGCCGCTTCGCCGACGGTGCGGTAGCGGTGCTGTATTCGCGTTTCCGATTGCGGCGGTGTGCCCCGCCTTCTGTGTTGCGGTGAGCAGGGCATGGATGAGTCGGAAAGCCCGGTTCTGCACGGACTTGGTCAGCCCCATGGGATGAGAGAGTCCCTGCAGGGCTTTGACGACTGGATGCGGCTGCACGAGTCGTGCCGGTACCGGAATGGGTGTCAGGGTGGCCAAGCGCCAGGCGGGCGTGTCGACGAGTCGGATTTCATAGCCGTCACGGCACCAGCCTCCGTGCAGCTCTTTGGTCTTCGGGATCTTCCTCGATCTCCGGGCAGCGGCGACACGGATCGGCCATTTCTCGGTCTCCCGGCCGGTGGCTTCCCGTTTGACGATCCGGCCGCCCGCCTCCGCAAGCTCTTCCAGGAGCTGCTCCGTGACGGTCTTCTTCCCTTTTCGGGGTCCGCAGTTGGGGCTCGATGGCCGTGGCGATGGTGGCGTGGCTACCTGGTCGCCGGCTTTCTTCCTGCCGGAGGCAGCTGTCGGCTGCGTTGCAGATTTCCGCACAGGTGCGGTGTCTGTGGCACGAGATTTGTCGGGAGGATGGCTACCGTGGTCGAGGAAATGCTGGCCGGCGGTCGTGAGGGCCGCGGACCAATGCCCTTTCCCCCTGGAGACCTTGACCAGTCCTCGGCTCTGTAACGCCTGGCAGCTGAGCTTGTGCGCCTCTCCCCGCCAAATACCCTCGGGGCAGCCTTGCCCGACCCACCGCAACACCTGCAGTTGACGCTCGTTCAACTGACGCGGCACCTGACCCCCTACCGTGCGAAGTTGCTCGCCAGCATTTTCACAGGTGAGCCCTCGCGGCGTAGGCAAATGACCGCAAATGCGCACTGAAGACGCCGTGGGTCGACAGAGAGACGGGCAAGGCTGTCGCAGGACCAGGCCCAGTCTGAGTTGAACTGAACCGCTCCGGGATTGGTGGAGGCTCAGGACTGTCCCGGAGCGGTTCAGGGTGACGGCCGTCCGCATCCTTGATCGCCATGGCTTTGCGTGGTCCTGGCCGCGATCGGCAGCCAGTCCCGTGTACTCAAACCGCCTTCCGCGTCGGAGCAAGGGCAGCAGGACCGCCAGTGGCGAAGTCCTTCGTGGCTCCATTTCGCTCAGTAGGATCACTGACAGAACGGGGCGGGAGAGACGCGGGGGAGAAGCTGTATGGCAACTGGGGGCCGTCGACCGGGTCGACGCTCGGCGGGGGCGGAGCGTCGACCAGACATGTGTATGGGCGCAGGGCTCCCCGGGTTCGGATCCGTCGGGGTGGTCGACTCGCAGCGGGTGATGTGAAGGAGAGTTGAGACAGGGTGGGGAGGACGGCGGCTCGGTGAACCGGTCGGCTCTGTTCCATGCTGTCGGCGTCCGGAGCTACCGGAGCCCGACTGCTCGAAGCGTCCGCTCGTCCGCCTGGTACGGGTAGAAGTGGCCGTGGTCGAGGCTCGTCTGGAGCAACACCCCCTGCTCCTTGTCGGCATGAAACAGCGACAGAGCAGCGCAGCCCTCGCACGTCTCGCAGGTGAGGAACGGGCTCAGCGGGTGGAGTCCTTGGTCGCGGTCAGCCAGGTACAGGCGGGGCTCGATCCGTCCTGGTCCAGCATGACGCAAGTTCTCGGTGGGAACGACCGGGTGGTCTCCCATCAGCCGCCGAAAGGTGACGGTGTCCGACTGCTCGTGGCGATCCCACACCACGTTGGTCACATCGAGCAGCTGCAGGTCGGCGAGGAACCGTGCTCGGTCGAGGAGGAAGCGCAGGCTGTCGTGGGCCTCGTGCAACTTGGAGGCGGAGACAGCGGGAAGGTCTTCACGCCCGTGTGCCCTGCTGTTGCGCTTGGTGCCGAGGCTTTGGCACGCCACCTCGGCCTCGTCGTCCGCAAGGAGGACCGCGAGTTCGTGGAGGGGGTGCTCGGGGGGAAGATCGGACATGCCCTCCGCCGCTGCGATCTGCTGAAGGATGCGCTGCCAGTCCCCGAAGCCGGGGCCGCCGAGCCCAGTTGCAATCTTCCCCTTGAACGTTCTGATGGCCTTGCAGGTGATGCCGGCCTCGTGCGCCAGAGCGGTCGTGAGAAGCGCGCTGTATCCGAGCAGGGTTTCCGCGGCCTTGAGTACAGCCTCGTATTCTTTCGCCTGGGCATCGTCCTGGCCCTCGGCGCTCTTCTGCGCCTCGACGTTCCGCCAGCGCAGAGCGATCGGATAGGGGTATCGCGTGCGGATGATGAAGTCCGGATCGTCGAGTTGGGCAGCAGCCACAGACCGGAGCCGGGTGAGCTGGCCGGTAGTGATGATGAGCCGCCTGGCCTCCTCCGGGCTCGCGAGCCTGTCGAAGACCGACTCCGCAAGCGTGTTAGCTTCGGCCGCCATCTCACCCAGCCGCTGCCCGGCGGCAGCGAGATCGGCCAGGGCCGCGGACAGCGCTTGGTCCTCATTCGGCAGGTCCAGCGCCTTGAGCTGGGAGCGCCTGAGATGCTGTTGCCCGGATGTTCTCGTTGCGAGAATTCCGACGGTATCAGAGCGCAGGAACGCGAGGATCAGTCGGGCGTGCTCCGCCGACAAGCGTTTAGCCGCGCGGAGAACAAAGAGACTGCTCACAGCGACGGCCGGTAGATCGGCGTCCTGTACGAGGGCAGCCTTCGGCCGTCCGGAAATCACCGAGGAAAGCAAGATGTCACCGGCACGGAGATGAAGCCGCTCCGGCGCATCGCTGCGCCAGTCATCGACTTCGGGATCCGGTTTCGCGATCACACCATCTCGGCCAATGTTTTTCAGCCAGATGAGGCGGACCGCGCCCGAGTCGGCGGGCCCGCAGGCGCCGTCTGTGGCCCGGCGGTCAAAAGCCCATCCGTTTAAGACCGTACTGAACACCGATTCGAACGGCAGGCGGTCCGACGACGATTCTTCGTGCTGCTCAGTGCTAAAGGCTGTCCCGTAACTGATCAGGTGAGTCGACAGTCCTCCGCTGAACAGCGAGGATGTGGGGTCATCGATCCGTTCGTCCATGGAGTGGGGACAGCCCGTGAGCCTGTCGTATCGAGCGCGGGTGGCGGCGCTGCTTGAGGACTCGCCGCTTGCCTCAGAGGCGGTCATCACGGATGTGCGCCATCTGCTGTCACACGGTGAGGAGGCGTTGGCGTTCGACACCATGTGCTCGTGGATCTACGAGGATGCTCTCCTCATCACCCGGCAGTACTACGCGGCCCTGGTAGCTATGGCCGATGAGATGGACACGCCGCGTTCCGTCCAGCGCCTTGACGAGCTGCTGATCGACTGACCTCCACCACCAGCGACGTGACGAGGGATGATCCTTGGCGTGGCTGGTGTGATTGCGGCGTCTGAGCCGTCCTGGATAGCCCCGTTCACTGGGCTGAGCCCACGACAGTTCGGCAAGGTGATCACCACGTTGAGGCGTGAGGGTGCGGACCCCGTCCGTAAAGGCCGACCGTGGAGTCTCCGCTGGAGGACCGGGTTCTGCTGGTTACTGCGTACTGGCGGACCAATCTGACGTTGCGGCAGCTGGCACCGCTGTTCGGGGTGTCCAAGTCGGCCGCCGACCGCATCATCGACCACCTCGGTCCGTTGCTCGCGCTCCAGCAGCGCAAGCGGTTTCGCAAGGACGCCGTGCTGATCGTGGATGGCACCCTGGTCCCCACCCGCGATCACACCGTCGCCGAACAGTCGAAGAACTACCGGTACTCAACCAACCACCAGGTCGTCATCGACGCCGACACCCGGCTCGTCGTCGCCGTCGGCCGGCCGCTGCCCGGCAACCGCAACGACTGCAAGGCGTGGGAACTGTCCGGCGCCAAGGATGCCGTCGGGAAGACCACGGTGATCGCGGACGGCGGTTACCGGGGCACCGGCCTGGTCATCCCGCACCGCCGCGAGAAGGGCCAGACCGAACTGCCCGGCTGGAAAGAGGAACATAACGCAGCCCACCGCAAGGTCCGCGCCCGCGTCGAGCATGCCTTCGCTCGCATGAAGACCTGGAAAATCCTGCGCGACTGCCGCCTCAAGGGCGACGGTGTGCACCACGCGATGCTCGGAATCGCTCGCCTGCACAACCTGATGCTCGCCGGGTGACTGAGGAACACGCAGGTCACCCAGCGCACCAGATATCATTTACGGGACATCGCTTACAACAGCTAACATAATGAGCTGAGTTGCCGGTGGGTGATGAGGCAGCAGGCGAATTTGAGGAGCGCCTCGTGGATGTCGGCCCGCCTTTCCCAGCGCACCCGGAGACGTCGGAAGCCGTGCAGCCAGGCGAACGTGCGCTCTACCACCCAGCGGTAGACACCCAGTCCGCTGCCGTGGGGTGTGCCGCGGCGGGCGATGACGGGCAGGATTCCGCGGGCACGAACCTTGTCGCGGTAGATGTCGTGGTCGTAGCCGCGGTCGGCGAACAGTGAGTCAGGCTTGCGGCGGGGACGGCCGACCCGGCCGCGGACTGGCGGGATGGCGTCGAGCAACGGCAGCAGTTGGGTAACGTCGTTGCGGTTGCCTCCGGTGAGGATGACCGCGAGCGGAGTGCCGCGCCCGTCGGTGATCAGATGGTGTTTGGAGCCGGCCCGGCCCCGGTCGACCGGCGACGGGCCTGTGTGGATCCCCCCTTTCAACGCTCGCACGTGGCTGGAGTCGACAACGCAGCGCGACCAGTCGAGCCGCGATGAGGCATTGAGCTCGGCAAGTAGTGCCTCATGCAGTCGTTGCCAGACTCCGGCCTCATTCCAGTCTCGTAGTCGTCTCCAACAGGTCATGCCCGACCCGAAGCCCATCTCGGTGGGCAGGTACTCCCACTGAATGCCGGTGTGCAGCACGTACAAGATGCCGCAGAGAACCTTCCGGTCCGGCACGGGCTTGCGCCCCGGATACCGGAACCGCCGTTGCTTGCAAGGGAGCAGCGGTTCGATCCGCTCCCACAGCTCATCCGACACGATCCACGGTGAAGCCCCCATGTGATCAGAATGCTCAGCCCGCCCTGCGGGCACCACAGCTAGGGCCAAGGCACCTCACTGCGTTGGCCGTAGCCGGAATGCGACATCACCCGTGAAGGGCAGGGGTGCAGTCGCAGATCTGCCAGCCATCTCTCGATGAGACCTGCTGAACTGATCACGAAACGCGCTGCCTTTCACAGGACGGAACGCCATGCCGGCAACCACCACAGCTTCAGTCAACGGCAAACTCTTACCCCCTCGGGCCCCGCTGATGGGGTGGCTGGCCGTGGTCTCGGTGATGCTGGGGATCTTCGCCATCGTCACCACAGAGATCCTGCCGATCGGTCTGCTGACCTCGATCGGATCCAGTTTCACCGTCTCGGACGGGATGGCCGGACTGGTGATGACCATGCCGGGCTTTCTGGCGGCGATCGCCGCTCCACTGGTCACCGTGGCCACGGCACGCTTCGACCGCAGACTGATGCTGTGCGTCTTCATGCTCTTGCTGGCACTGGCGAACTTTCTTGCCGCCGCGGCACCCGACTACTGGCTCGTACTGACCTCCCGGATCATGGTCGGGATCACGATTGGCGGCTTCTGGTCGATCGGAGCCGGGTTGGCGGAACGACTGGTGCCGCCGGCCTCGGTCGGCAGGGCAACTGCTGTGATCTTCTCTGCCGTCCCGCTGGGATCCGTCCTCGGCGTGCCGGCGGGCACCCTCATCGGAGATCTCGCTGGATGGCGAACGGCGTTCACCGTCATGGGAATTCTGACGGTCGGCGTACTGATCATGCTGCTCTTGTTCGTCCCGCCGCTTCCTCCGGTCCGGGCCACACGGCTGGGCGTCCTGGGCGGCATGCTCCGCAGCGTCAACACTCGCTTCGCACTCCTGCTGACGTTCCTTGTTGTGCTGGCTCACTTCGGCACCTACACCTACGTGACACCATTCTTGGAGCAGGTCACCCACGCCAGCGGTGGTCTGATCACTACATTCTTGTTGCTCTATGGTGGCGCTGGCATCCTCGGCAACTTCCTGGGCGGCGCCTGGGTGGCCCGGTATCCGCGGAGCGTCTTCGGGCTCGCGGCCGCCCTGATCGCCACGGTGACTCTCCTGCTTCCAGCGTTGGGCCGCTGGGAGACCGGCGCAGTGATGCTGCTGATCGTGTGGGGCATCGCGTATGGCGCCGTACCAGTCGCGTCGCAGACCTGGTTCTCCAAGGCGGCACCGCACGCTCCGGAAGCGGCATCGGTCTTGTTCACGGCTTCTTTTCAGGCAACGATCTCGATTGGTGCACTCGTAGGGGGAGTCATCCTGGACCGCACCTCTCCGTCCGCGGTCATGCTGCTAGGCGGTTGCACCGCAGTGCTTATGGTCCTGGCAGTGGGGGCACGCCTCGTCGGGCCGGACTACAACGAGCGGTCCTGAACACATAGAGATTCGCCCACAGGCTTCAGTCGAACACTTAGCGCATGGCCGTCGACCTGGCTCCCGCTCGGTCAGCCACTGACCACTTGGCTCATTGTGTTAGCCGTTGTTAGAGCTCGTACCTTTGTTTCGCTCAAACGTGTGAGTGCCTCCGGCTTTTCTGGAGGAAGCGCGGCTGTCTGCTCCAAGCTGTCATCCACTGCTTGATCGCATCGAGTTGGCTGCAGAGGCGGGGGTGGCTGGTGTCAGTTGAGTCGGCCGTGGTGAGTTTCCGTACGCGGGACCAGGTGGTCGCAGACCAACCGTGGGAGAGCACCAGTAGCGCCACGTTGGCAGAGGTGACCCCGTGGAGAACTTTCCGTTGCGATCCAGCACTACGGCGTCGAGATCGGCCGCCGCCGCTATAGCGGCCCCGGCCTGAAGGGCCTGAGTGGTATCCGGAGTCCGTACGACGGGCCGGTCAAGAATGGCTGGCCGTTCCAGATGGACCCCGATGACATCACCCGGATCTACTTCCGTGATCCGGCCACCCGGGCCTGGCACACGCTGGTCTGGGAGCACGCGCCGTCGACTGAGATGCCGTTGAGTGAGGACGCGTTGACATTCGCCCGGCAGCTGGCGGCTTCGAAGTATCGCTTCCCCGACGACCGGCTCGCCGTCGCTGACTTACTGGAGCGGTGGAACCTGGGGCTGGGCACCACGATCGCCGAGCGGCGCATGGCCCTGCGGCTCTCACGCGAGCAGGCCGCAATCGAGCTTCCAAAGGGGGAGGCGGAGACGGTCGTCTCCCTTCCGTCCGTACGCAAGGCCCTCGGCCAGGACGAGACGCCCGCGGAACCGCTGGAACCCGACGTGGTGACGGAGACGGGGGACGACGACGAGGCCGATTTGGAGGACCTCGCCGACGACAACGACTTCTACGCTGATGCGCTGGAGGATGTGTGAGCGAGGACAGCGTTCCGGGGCCAGACAATCTTGCCCTGTCGAGGAAGGAGGACTTCAAGACGTTCGCCGAGAGCCCTCGCCGCATTCAGCCCGATCTGCTGACCCGCAAACAACTGAAGTCCCTGGCGATGCAGGCGCGAGCGGACTACGACCGGCGGCGCCGGAAGTGGCACGCGAACATCGGCCCGATCAAGACACCACAACTGGCAGGCTTCACGAGGACTTGTGGGACATCGTCGACAGCAACGAGCACGACGGCGACAAGGCCAAGGGGGCGGTGGCCGTCGACGCGTTCCCGGGGCTGGGCAAGACGACCTCGGTGCTGGCCTTCGCCCGTGACTTCCATCAGCGGGAGATCGAGGAGTCGGGCCCGTTCACGAGCCAAGGGCACGAGCGGATCCCCGTCTGCCGGGTCGGGCTGACCGGGAACACCGGGATGAAGGACCTCAACCGGTCCATGCTGGAGTTCTTCGGCCATCCCGGACAGGGAGGGGGCACCACAGCCCAGTTCGGACGGCGGGTGCTGGACTGCGTGTTGTCCTGTGATGTCCGACTGGTTGTTCTGGACGATCTGCACTTCTTGAAATGGGGACAGAACAGCGGCATCGAGGTGAGTAATCACCTGAAGTGGATCGCCAACGAGTTCCCGGTGACGCTGCTGATGGTGGGGGTCGAACTGGCGGAGAAGGGCCTGTTTGGCGAGGGAACGAACGGGCGCGACACCGCTCTGGCCCAGACCGGCCGTCGCACCACCCGCCTGGGACTGCGTCCGTTCACCATCGAAGCGGAGGCCGGGCGCCGGGAATGGCGGCACATGCTGCTGGCCCTCGAACAGCGTCTCGTGCTCACCGAGAAGCACCCCGGCATGCTCGCGGACGACCTGTCCGACTACCTCTTCGCCCGAAGTACCGGACACATCGGCTCGCTGATGACATTGATCAACCGCGGTTGCCAGCGGGCGGTCCGCACCGGCGTCGAACGTCTCGATCAGGAGCTGATGGACCGGGTGAAGAACGACGAGGCATCCGAGGCGGCCCGCCTTGAGCTCCAGGCAGCCCTGGAACGGCGCCGCTTGACCAGCCGCCCCCGCTCTCGCTCGCGGTCGGGGACAGCCGCGTGAATACGCGCGTCCGCACCCTGCCGATCCGGGTTCCCCCGCTACCGGGAGAGGCGCTCGACTCCTGGACTGAAGCCTTGGCCCGACGGCTGGACAGCCCACTCGGCGAGGTACTGCACCACCTCGGACTTCCGCCGCGAACGGGTCATGGAGATCACCTTCGGGGCATCCCGCGCGACTGGACGATCCTTCTGAGCGGGGCTCACACTACGAACATCGCGCATGCGAGCGGGCTGGACGAGCGCACCGTCACGGACATGACGTTGATGTACTACGACGGGCGGGCCGTTCGCATCAATACCGAGCGCCCGAACGTCAACCGACGGGTGCTCTGGGGCCGGGGCAGCGGGTCGCGCTTTTGCCCGGACTGTCTCATCGAGAGCGGCGGCCGCTGGCTGTTGTCCTGGCGGCTGGGCTGTTCCTTCGCCTGCCTTCGCCACGGCCGGCTGCTGGCGGACTGCTGTCCGGCCTGCAACCAGATCCCCCGAGAACGGCCTGCTGCCACGCCGGCGATCCCCCGGCCGCATACCTGCGGCTCTCCATATCCGGGCCCGGGCGGAGGCTTCTCCAAGGGCTGCGGATTCGATCTGACACAAACCCGTACGCTCCGGCTCCCCGCCTCGCACCCGGCATTGCTGGCACAGGCCCGTCTGTTGGACGTCATCGACGCGGACACCGCTGCATTCGGCGCCTACCAGTACAGTCCTCAATCCGCACGACAAGCCCTCACGGATATCCAGGCGATCGCGAGGCGCGTCCTGCAAGACCTGCCCGCATCCAACCTTCGGGACCTGATCCCTCGCGATATCGCCGATGGGCACCTCATCACCGACCTCGGCTGCCCGCTCGCCTCACGCGCCGCCGAGCGGCCCGGCTTCATGGCCCCTCCGCGAGCTGTCAGCACGGCCGCCTCGGTCGCCATCGCCCTGCATGTCCTCGATCAGCCCGACATTCATCTGGCCGGCCGGGTGCTGCGGGACCTGATCGAGGCGATGCGCGAGGAACTCTGGCAAGTCAGCATCACCAGCATCGACGGCTGGGGGCGCGACCTGAGCACGGTCCTGAACGCGGTGCACATCGCGGCTCTTGCACCCAGCATGCGGCCCAATGAACAACTCCGGCATCGCACTCCCACCGCCATGCCTCGCCGCACGGAGAAGACCAGCAGGGACATCGACCGAAGAGCCCGGAAGATCCCCAGCATGTTCTGGCCCGTCTGGACTACGCGGCTCACTCCACCAGAAGGGGTCTATCCCCGCGCTATCGCCCCGGTCCTGGCCGCTTCCCTGCTGATCGTCGGTAGCAAAGCGCGACTCGAGGACGTTGCCGGACGCCTCGGCTCGGCCACCACCGGGATCAACATCTCCCGCATTCTGCAGTGGCTTCAGGATCAGCCGCAGTGGACCGACACGGCTGTTGCTCTGGTCCGGCTCGCTGATCACCTCGATGCCACCGAGGTGCCTATCGACTATCAGCGGCGACGCCGCCTGGACTACACCCGTCTGCTTCCCCGCAGCCGCTGGTCACAGATATGCCGCCGCACCGGCACCCCGGTCGGCAGAGGACCCCGCGAGCAGATCGTCCGAAGCCTGCTCTTCCAACGAATCAGCGGCCTCCCCGCCGAAGCCTGCTCTTCCAACGAATCAGCGGCCTCCCCGCCGAAGCGTTCCCCCGCCACCAGAACGTCACCGAAGCGGAGTTCAGGCAACAGAGCGCCTACTTCGCGGCCCTCCAAACCCCCGAACTCGCCGATGCACTGGCTGGAGAAGCAAGGCACTTCCTCGCCGAGAACCGCATCCACAACGAGCCGATCACCTGGCAGCCGCCCGCCACGCTGCTGAGCGGTCTCGACCTGCCCGGATCCGACCCCGATCACATTGATGTCTCCCGCCTCCACCAACTGGTCCGCAAGCACAAGCGCCCCGTCCAACATGCGGCCCGCGTGCTCGACACCAGCATCGCCGCCATCCGCTACGTCCTGGACGAACACCCTGCCCCTGCAGCCGAGGAGACTGAACGCTCAGCGCGATCCACCGTCCAGATCCGCCAGCGAGCCCGCCGCGAAATCCCGAAGGACGTCCTCGCACGCCTCTATCTCGACGAACACCACTCACTCCAGACGATCGCGGACATGACCGGCTTCTCCCGCGGATTGCTGACCGACCTCGCCCGTGAATACGACATCCCGATCGTCGGCTTCCAAGGCCGCCAGCCCCGCGTGACCATCGAACGGTCCTGGCTCTTCGAGCAGTACGTCGTCCGCCGACGGCCCCTTCCTGACCTGGCCCGCGAGCAAGGCATGAGCCGCTCGAACATGGCCCGCTGGGCCCGCGTCCATAACATCCCCCTCCGTCGCAGCGGAGGCGGAAGTCACCATGCCGCCCTCCGAACAGCCGAACTCGCCGTCCAGTTCCCTGCTGTTCTGCGGAACGCCGTCACCAGTCCCTACGCATGGCAGAGGATGCGTCACTTCGCGGCCGCATCGTCCTTCTCGTCGATGCATGAGGCAGCGCGAGCCCTCAGCATCAATCGGTCAACGCTGGTGAACCAGATCAACCAGCTTGAGGGAGATCTCGGACAGCCCCTTCTGGAACGGGCTACGCGCGGCAGAGCCATGAAGCTGACCCGCTTCGGCAAACGGGTGGTCGCCGCGATCAACAAGATCCCTGCCGAGGGAATGACACCGAGGAACTGTCAGGCAGTCCGTGATCCCGCGGACGCCCATATTGATTGCCCCCGATTGCTTTCCTAGGATCCCTAGGCTAAAACTAGGGTCTCAAGGATGCCAGGAGGGTACATGGTGCGGGCCGGGCTGACAGCGGAGCGGGTGACCGTCGCGGGCGCAGAGCTGGCGGACGACGTCGGGCTCGACCAGGTGACCATGTCGCAGGTGGCGCGGCGACTGGGCGTGAAGGACGCGAGCCTCTACACACACGTCCGCGGCCTGGAGGATCTGCGCGGGCGGATCGCCCTGCTGGCCGCGGACGAGAAGACCATCCGCATCGCGGAGGCGACCGCCGGACGGGCAGGCAAGGACGCGCTCGTCGCCTTCGCGAATGCCTGGCGGGAGTACGCCCACCAGCATCCGGGCCGCTACATGGCAACGCAGACCCCGATCCAGATCGACCCCGAGCTGACCGCAAATGCGCCCGGACCACGGCGGGCGGTCGAGCTGACCTACGGCATGCTGCGCGGCTACGGACTGGCCGAGCCGGACCTGACCGACGCGGTCCGGTTGTTGCGCAGCACGTTCCATGGGTTCGTCGCCCTGGAAGCGGCGGGCGGCTTCGCGCATCAGCGTTCGCCGCAGCAGTCCTGGACCCGCGCGCTCGACGCGCTGCACACCCTCCTGGAGCACTGGCCCCCGTCCCGAGAAGGAGACTCCTCATGACCGACCCGACCATCGGCAGCCTGCGTGTGAACGGCGCGACCCTGCACTACGAAGTGCGAGGCCAGGGCCCGCTCCTGCTGCTGATCCCCGGAGGGACGGGTGGCGCGGCATCCTTCGACGGCATCGCGGACGACCTGGCCGCCGAATACACAGTCGCGACCTACGACCCGCGCGGCATGTCCCGCAGCACGCTGGACGACCCCGACGCCGAGCAGCAAGTTGAGGTTCCCCCGAGATGCGGAGGGTGCTGACAGAGGGTCAGATGGTTCTCATGAGAGGAACATCGACCATGGCTGCCCCCAGGAAGTACTCGTTGGAG